>NZ_JBAHZB010000031.1:7908-35668 GCF_036697315.1 Alteromonas sp. 14N.309.X.WAT.G.H12 | reverse complement strand
CATCTCTTCCTGAAACTGTGCCATAAGCGGCCAACGCTTAACGTTTCTAGCCCGTTGCATAAGGCCGATAAAAGCAGAATGTTTCTTTGTCATAGTTACCTTGTTCTCGCTTATCACTACCTATCACATCACCAAGCGGATGCCTGTTTGTATCATACCGCGTTTTTTACTCAAGGTGTGGGATACCGCCGTGTAAAAAGTGCAGCCTATTTGTAACTCTTGTCAGAATCTTAGATTTCATTTCACGCAAGAACAACAAATACCTATTAAAAATCAAAGGGATAATATATGGCACGGTTCCCGCTTAAGTTAAAGGGACATTCACATAAGCAAATAGAGGAAAACGTTATGCTAGGTTGGGCAATTACATTTTTCATTATCGCTATTATCGCAGCCATTTTTGGATTCGGCGGTATCGCCGGCGCAGCAACAGGTATTGCACAGTTTTTATTCTTTGTATTTGTCGCGCTACTGGTTATCTCTTTGATTGCAAATGCATTCAGAGGCAAGGCGCCACGCGCCTAAACTAAATTTTTATAAAAGGAGAAAGGACATGAAATACCGTTCACTGATGCTAAAAACACTATTGGCAGCTTCATTTGCACTGACGTTGGCCGCGTGTAGCGACAACACCGCAGAAGAAGCGGGAGAAAACGTCGATGATGCAATGACGGATGCAGGCAATGCCATTGAGGATACCTGTGAAGATGTAAAAGAGGGAATGAACGCAGAAGATAAAGACTGCTAAGTACAACCCGTATTAAAAAAACCAGACTTTAATGTCTGGTTTTTTTATGCCTGGTATTTACCCCAGCGCAATCTAGGGTTTGCGTTGAGCAACGAAACGATTTAACAAGGCCGGTAATAATGTCAGATCCGTGATCAGCGCCATCAACATGGCCGCCGCCGCTAACAAACCGAAATACACACTCGGTAAGAAGTCGGAAAAACCAAATAGTGAGAACCCGGTGGCAATAATCACAGAGGTAAACAGTATTGCCCGCCCCGAATGCCCAAAAGCCCGCTTGCTGGCCACTGACGCAGACGGCGACTTTTCCGCTGACAAATAGCTGTGAAGAAAATGAATAGTATCATCCACTGCAATCCCCATGGCGATAGCGGCAATGGTAATGGTCATTATATCAAGGGAAATACCCAGCCAACCAATAACCCCCAATATGCCCAGGGTTGTCAGCACATTCGGAATAAGCGCGATAAGGGCCACTTTTACCGAACGGAATATAATCAATAAAACCAACCCCAGTACGGCGTATACGATCCCCAGGGTTTTAATTTGAGAATCGAACAAGCGGCTTAATATATCCTGGTACAGAACAAAAAGATTCGTCAGTTTATACTGCTGTTCATCCAGTCCCACCGCTTCCATGTCGTTGCGAAGCTGTGCCATAAACTGCTGACGATCCAACCCTTCAGTCGTATCCTGTACACGGGTGGCGATACGAAAGGTTCCGTCGTCCACGGACAAATACGCCCCCACCAGCTGCTTGGCTACATTTTCGTCTAATAACCGGTAGATGGTGGTCAGCTCATATTCCGTTAGCGGTTTTCCGTCGTTTAGCGCTTTTGCCAATGTGGTAAAATTGACGACAGAGGTAACACTGCCTGTGGCATCAAAGGCTTCAATGGCTTTTTGCACAAGTTGCATCTGCGCAACAGACTGGGCCGTCAGCACCAAATCTTGCGCCTTTTCGCCCTCTTCATTGTTTAACGTAACAATGATATCCAGCGCGGTGGAACCACCAAATTCGGAGTCAATAAAGGCCAATTCACGATAAACCTGCGTGTCTTTACTGAAATAATTAATAAAGGAGTTTTCCACATTTAAACGGGTTATACCAAAGGCAGCGAAGGCGAAGAGAGCAAGGACAATAAAATTAACCCGCCATGGTGCCCGTAACGAAAGCCGCCGCAACCACAAAAGTATACTGGAGATAAAGGAAAAATCGGCTTTTTCCTGGCGCGCCGGTAAAAAGGAAAGTAACGCAGGGAATAGTAAAAGACTGACTAACATGGTTACCATCATGGCTACCAACATCATCCAACCAAACGCCACCACCGGTTGCAAACCAGAAAAAATTAATGCCCCAAACCCCACCGAAGTGGTTAAGGTAGCATAAAAGCAAGGCGATATTTTCTCCTGTAAGGTGGCCACTATACGCCCATACTGGTCTAAATCAGGCTTAGCATGACTAATACTTCGGTATGCACCAATGAGATGGATCATCACCGCAAGGGTTAAAATCAATTGTAGGGCAATAAAGTTTGCAGAAATCACCGTGGTGCGCAGATCCAACAGGCCAAACAAACTCATGGTCAGCAATACGCTTAACGCGCAGGAAAGCACCGGAAAAAACACCCATTTTACAGATCGATATAGCAGCGCTAGCAACAAAATAATCACCAATACAATCGCCGAACCAAAGGTCACCAAATCGGATTTGATAATATCAATAAGGTGCTGACCTACCACGTAGGCCCCGCCCATATAGGTGTCGGCGCGATCATTCACGCTGGCAGTGATGGCTTCAATTTGCGCAATTTCCCGTTGCCTTTGCTTGGTTAATGCTTGGGAAATAGGATCCGCCTTTTGTTTCAACCCGGCAATTTCATCTTTATCGGCCTGGGACAAGGCCCCACCATCAAGGATCTTTTTCTGAATGGCAGTAATGCGGCTGTCTATGCGCACTAGCTCAGGATCCGACTTAAACACCACCTGGATCGCCGTGGCCGTATTTTGTCGGTTAATCAATAAGTCGGTAAAAATGGGATGACCACTAATCAAAGACTGCATTTTCTTCGGGCTGTATCGCTGGTTCTCCCAAGTCAACTCAGTGACATCATCGGAGCCGGATAAGGCATCGGCACTGTCTATCAAAGGTACATTCAGGATAGAAGTCACCGACTCAACACGCTCAATGCCACCTAACTTTTGTGATAATAATTCAATATCGTCGAAGGTTTGTCGACTAAACAACCCATGGTTTTTGGGTACGTAAGCCACAAGTATAAATTCTTCCGGCGAGAAAGTTTCATTGGCCACCTGGCTTTGAATATACAGTTTGTTATCTTTCACCAGCAAGGTGTCGGCGGAGGCATCAATTTTAAATTGCCCAATAAAAGGGGCAAGCCCACCACCGAGCAAAACAAAAGCAAGGATGATTAACCAACGGTACTTAACGATCCCCTTACTGATTATCGCGGTTATCTTGTTGTTGTTCGCTAAGTTCGAAAAGTTCGTCACGGCGTTGCCCCTGAATGTACTGATTTCTAAAATAAAGGTATGGATCGTCGGCCTGTTCATAGAGCGACCGATAGATATCTGACTGGCTGGAAAAATCATCGATGCCGTCGACAATGCGTATTTGGTAAGTTTCAGGAGGATCGGCAACGTAGTTTACCGGATGGATCACGCCTTCGGTTATGGTGGAAAAAGCCCCTCGGGAATCACTAGGCCCCAATATTGGCAAAACCAGATACGGACCGGCGCTAATGTCGTAGTGCTGTAACGTGTTAGCGATGGTTTGCTTCTCAGGCGCAATATGAAACCAGTCTGTGGCGGGATCAAACAGCCCCAACAACCCCACGGTGGAGTTAATGAGAAAGCGTCCAAGATTACTTCCTGCCTCACTAAATTCACCGGCAAAGGTATTGTTCAGCAAATTTAACGGTTCCCGAAGGTTATCAAAGGCGTTACCAATTTTGTCTCTGACACTGCTTGGCACCACATACCGATAACCATCGCTAATCGGTAAAAGGGCATACCGATAGGAAAAATCATTAAACGAGAAAATCGCGCGATTTACGCCTTCTAAGGGATCGTTGTATACCACCTCACCGGTTGGATCATCCTGTTGTTCATCGGCCACACTGACCACCGTAGGCGATACGTCCAAGCTGCCTTGACTTGTTTCAATGGTAACAGCCTTACCTTTTGACAGTGTATTTGCGGGAGACTCAGAAGCCGGCTCCTTGGCTGACAGTTCTATACTTTGGGCGGTTTGACCTTGTTCCGGCTTACTCGCACATGCCACCAACATCAAAACCAAACCGCCAATCAAGATCTGTTTATAAACTTGCATAACTGCCATTAGTCATCCTTTCATAATGCTTTGGAATGTTTTCGCATGGACAAATGCATCATCCTAATTTATCGAGCCGATTGCTCTTGGGATGCTTACGTACTAACTGACAATTATGCTCAATAGATTGTTAATGAATTTTAAAAATCCACCACCTAAGAGACGTTTCGGCGGCTTATTGCACCGAGTAAAAACCATTGCCAATAAAACAAGAGAACCCGCCGTAACCATGGATGTTTTGAAAATAAAACACACCGGTTACGGCGTTTAATCAATGATGAGATAGAATGCGCATAACCACGCGCCCAAAAAGAAGGTATTGCCGGAGGCGACTACTGACTGCCAGCGTCTGAAAAGCGCGGTGAGGGCGTGGTAGTCTGGGGTGACTTTGTTTTCTTGTACCGATCAAACCAGTTATAAACAGGTTGGGCTCGAAGTCGATATTCAAAATGGGTTGAAGGTTCTGGTCTAGGTTTAGTTTTGAATAGCTTCATATTATTTTTCTTTCCTATAAATCACAAGAACAGGTTAGCTCTTCACCTTCTATAAGTGACATATCCTGTTACATTCTCTCGTTAATACACAAAAAAAGCGCCCACGGGCGCTAATTTTATCAACAATGAAATGGACATCTATTCGCTTTCCATTGCCGTTTGTTGCTCAGCCACCGTCAGACTATTAATGACATCTTTAACATCTGACGCGTTTTTAGCAATTTCGAGTGCTAAATCTCGTTGAGCATCGGAGTCCACCGTGCCTGAAAGGGTGACGTTCCCGTCTTCCACATCAACATCAATATCGAACCCTGAAATATCCGTATCCATAAGTAACCGGGTTTTTATCACGGTGGCAATTTTTGCATCCGTTAAAGTACTGGTTTCATCCTCACTATCGGCTACCACGTTAGGATGATCCATGTCGTTGGCGTCATCATCCACCATGGATGACCTGTCTTCCATAACCGTTAATTGATTATCAACATCCGCTACGCCATCGATATTCGCTACCAGTTCCTCTGCCAGCTTTTTGTCTACAGAGTTTTCCACTTTGCCGGTTAAAATAACCTTGCCGTTTTGAACATCGGTATTAATTTCAAAGGAATTAAGATTGCCATTAAACAACAATGTGGCCTCTGCTTTACCGTCTATCCACGCATCTTTCGCACCTTCTTCCCATGCGTTATCATCATTCATCGAGCCTGCATGGACCGTTGTTGCCAGTGTACCTGCTACTAATAAAGATAAAATTGAACGTTTCATGTTTCGTTCTCCTTCGTTAACAATGCATACCGATTAAAGCCATTAACATGCCAACCACATAAGCAGCTGATATTAAAGCAAATTTACCATTTTCTTATTTATATGTTGGTGGTTACCGTGCAAAGATTTCGTAAGCCCAGGTAGTATTTACCCGGTCTGGTTGCAAAGGGCACCGTGCATGAAAAAAGTGATCGTAACTAAGGCTTATAGGCTATAGAAGAAGGTCTGCGTTAAAACCTGCCTAACGACTAATCGAGATTGAAGTAATGATGATATTCCTGTGTGTGGTCACTGTGTTTTGCTTATTCACCACTGTTGCTCCCCATCTACCGGGCAAGCATTGGCTTATTCGTGTATGGGAATTTCCCCGGGTTCAACTGGCATTCATTTACACCGCTGTTACCCTTACCTGGTGCATTTATTACCACACCTACCCTATGCTTTCCATGTCAATGCAGCTCGTTTTACTAGTGGCATTAGGCTATCAACTGGCGTGGGTTTTACCCTATACCCTCTTATGGCCCAAGCAGGTAAAACAAACTCACGACACAAACAAGGATGACACAATCAGTATTCTTACCAGCAACGTATATATGCCCAACGATAATTTCCAGGGGTTAATTAACCTCGTCAATCAGTACCAGCCCGACATCCTGGTAACGCTGGAAACCAATAAAAAGTGGGAGCAAGGTCTTAGTCCCTTAGAAGCGCAATATCCACACAGAATGGCCTGCCCCCTGGAAAATCTATACGGTATGCATGTGTTTAGTAGAAAGCCTTTTGCCGAAGAAAAGTTAAGGTTTATTGTGGAATCGGATGTGCCGTCCATGGAAGTCAGCCTTGAGATTGCCGGTGAAAGGGTAAAACTCTATTTTGTCCATCCCAAGCCCCCTAGCCCAACAGAAAATGAAACTGCTGCACCTCGGGATAAAGAACTCAAAATCATTGGACAGGAATTTGCCAAGCAAGGGGGGCCGGTGATTGTTACCGGTGATCTCAACGATGTTGCCTGGTCCCCCACAACCCGGCTTTTTCGTAAAATCAGTGGCGCACAAGATCCCCGGATCGGCAGAGGCTTTTTCAATACCTTCCATGCTAAATACCCCATCATTCGCTGGCCGTTGGATCACGTATTTCACAGCAATGACTTCCAGTTGGTAAAAATTGAACGGCTAGCAGGCTATGGCTCTGACCACTTTCCACTATTTACCCAATTACAATTACTAAGAAAAAAATAGACGCTGGAGAGCGATAAACACACGAAAGGATATGTTTAAAAGTGCGCAAGCACCTTTAAACCGAAAAGAAGATAATGTCCCACGCACTGTTAGGCAGAAATGGACAGCTTTTCCCGTACATTAAGATGCTGACATCGGTGAGCAATTTCTCGATAATCACTGGGATCAACAACACAATCATCGGCGTTACACCGCATTACTTGGCTATTCTGGCCCTTAGAGGCCATGAGTAAAACCGGTGTATCTGATTGTGCTTTAATTTTGTTACAGATTTCTATACCCGATAAATCTGGCATAGCTTCATCAACCACTATCGCATCATAATCTGTCCTGGCGCAAAAACGCAGTGCCATTTTGCCGCTAGCGGCAAAATCCACTTCCCAGCCTAATCCCGCTATGTAGCTGGTAAGCGGGCTTGCTAGTACAGGATCATCTTCCACCACAAGAATTCGCAATATCATACGTGGGGTCATCATTGCCTCCTTGTTTTTCTTTACTCTTTTACTCGTTTTTCCCAACGGGGTAACCCCCTTGCCAAAGAAAACTCAAGGCATGAAAACAACAATCAATTTCAATTAAAGCAGATTGCAAGCCAACATGACATATAACCGGTACGTGCTTTACCGACAACAAGCTCATTTTTTAACTATTCTTTACGGCCATGGCCATAGAATAAAAAAACGCTTTGGATACAAGCCAATGCAGGGCTAAAAAAATTGGTAAGACAACCTTACCATTAAATTAATTAACAAAACAACTTTCGTGCTATAACGAAAAATGCGCAACCGCCTCGGTGGGCTTACCTTGGTTTGCCCCATAGATGGTCACTTTCCGTGCACAACATGCTCTTTGGTGCAAACCCCACAAGGGGCGATTGACTTACGATAATGCTAAAAATGAAGAGATTTTACTGCAGGCGTTATCTCGGGAAATAAAATGTGCTAGCGCCAAAAGCCGGTCTTCTCTTGGCCAAACCGCTTTGCTTAATTGTTGTTTATCTTCGTCAGATAACTGTTCTGTGTCTAAAATCAGTGCTACGGCTTTTTTATTGGGCTTAATAAAAGCCGGTTCAACCTTATTGACCAACGACATGGGCACACAAATAAATTCCCGTTTGGTGGGATCCCTTACCACACAAATTTCATTATCTGTTGCAATAATTGCAGGCCAGCCTTCGGCAATCCGGCTTTGGGCAAACATTGCCAACGTAAAGGCAATAAGTATTGCAAACACCGTTAACTGGAATGTTTGGCTCAGACCTGGCGCCAACACGACAATAATTGCCACGATAATCGAAAAGAGTGACCACGCAGCGAACACCCGGCGCATGACTTTTGGACTAATCCCTGAGAAAACCACAGCATGTTTAAGCTGCTCTTTTTCTAGCTCTTTAATTTGAATATTGTTCGATGAAGACACCAATTTACACCTAGGGAATAAGTCTATCGTTAAAAGTTATATTGGATTGTATTAAACGGCAAGTCGCTTTTAGCAAAACAATGTACCGAGACAGTGATTTAATTGCATGAATAACAACAGTATGGCGTTCACCACCGCAGCTTTCAATGGGTTTTATATTCTGGGTGCGACAATCTGTCGCATAGCCCGAACATAATGGGCACACTAAAATACCGCACGTCTTAATCATCAGGAAATGTTCGGTGAATCAATCCACTATTGCTTTTTTTTCATTATCCCCGCTATTTTTATCATGCGCAATGGCGCAAACTAACGAGGACGTGGAGGTCATAGAAATTTCCACTCGCCCCTTATTGTTAAATCACCATGACAGTGTACAGTCAAAATTAGAAGAATCTGGCGTCCAATTTTCCAGTGCAGGTGGCGTCTCTGCCCTGCCTATATTAAACGGTATGATGGGCGATAGGATCCAACTACTCACCGATGGAGCCCCCACCACTGCCGCATGCGGTAATCAAATGAACCCGCCCTTGTCCTATGTGGCTTCCAATGAAGTGCACGCGTTAACCGTACTGCCTGGCGTATCGCCGGTTAGCCGTGGTGGCGATAACATTGCTGGCGTAGTCGAAGTAGCCACCTTAGTTCCGGAATTTTCTGATACATCAGCATTGACTTGGCAATCCGGGCGCCTAGGGTATTTTTACCAGAGCAATGATCACGCCAAACACATTGATGCAGAAGCCATTGTCGCCAGTGATCAATGGTATATTCGCTATGCTGGCTCACAAGTCGAAGCGGAAAGTTACGAAGACGGCAACGGGGATAAAGTGTTAGACACCCTTTATAAAGCGCAAAATCACACCCTATCTGCCGGTTACCAAGATGAAAAACAACAACTTCAGTTAAGTGTGCATCATCAGTCTATTCCTTATCAAGGCTTTCCCAACCAGTATATGGATATGACTGACAATAGCAGCACCACCGTAAAAGCCCTATATGAACGACAGTTTTCGTCCTTTAACTTAAACGCCATGGTAAGCACTCGTAATGTGGATCATGAAATGGGATTCTTTTCCGACGAAAAAACCGGCATGATGCCCATGCTCACCGAGAGTCGAGATGATGCAGTGACCTTGCACTGGGACTTTCCCATAGACAATGGTTCGATAGTGCGCATTGGTCAGGAGTGGTTCCGTAATACACTGGATGACTGGTGGCCGGCAGTAGAAGGCTCTAGCATGATGGGCCCGAACGATTATGTAAATATTAACAATGGTGAGCGTTCCCGTTTAGGTGCATTCGTCGAATGGCAATCGGCGGAGACGGGAACCTGGCAATACTTAGCTGGCGCACGTCTCGAGCAGGTGACGACCAACGCTGGGGACGTTCAAGCATACGTGGATAGTAGCTCTAGCATGTCCGATATGTCCGATATGTCCGATATGTCAACGATGAGCGATAACCTAGCCGCAGCCGAGGCTTTTAATAGTGCCGATCGTAAACAACAAGATACCCTGGTAGATATCACCTTAACCGCCACGCGCAAGTTACCAAATGACAGCCAATTGCAGTTTGGTCTGGCTCAGAAAAACCGCGCACCGAACTTGTATGAACGCTATACCTGGGGTACCAGCACGATGGCGATGGCAATGATAGGTTGGTTTGGCGATGGCAACGGCTATGTTGGTGATATTAATCTTGAGCCGGAAACCGCTCATACCGTTACCGCGGCGTACCAAATTGACAAAAACCTGTGGCGTGCAGAAATAAACGCCTGGTATACCGATGTAGATGATTATATTGATGCAGAAGTCATTGGCCAGTTCAACAATTCAGGGTTAACCTCTGGAGAACGAAACAAATTACAGTTTACCAATCTGGATGCCAAATTAATGGGCGCCAGCCTAAGTGCCGCCAGAGAAATGTTTGAGAACGAATATGGCCGTCTTACCCTGTTAAATCGTCTAGACTGGCAAAAAGGGGAACGTAAAGAAGATGGCAGCAACCTTTATCAAATCTTACCCCTACAAAACCGAATGACGGTACAGTTTGAAAAGGACGCCCTTTCGGCCTCCCTTAGCTGGCTTTGGGCTGATAGCAAAACCGACGTGGACTCCCGTCGTAAAGAAAACGCCACGTCTGCTTATTCTGTGATTAATGTAAATACCACTTATACTATTGCGGCATTCACCTTTCGCTTTGACATTCAGAACCTGTTAGATGAATATTATGAACAACCTTTAGGCGGTGTTAATATTGCCGAATTCAAAGCAGATAACAGCAATGGATTTAATCAGATTGCTGGACGGGGACGCTCTTTCGATATGGGGGTTACCTGGCAATTTTAAGATAACCTGACCACCCATTACGGCGTCAATGACTTTATTACTGTATATTTTTATATCAAAACGAAAGCCACCTTTAGCGTGGCTTTCGCTGTTATTGGTGATTACGGAAATTATCGCCGTTAATACGCTGATAGCTCACTACGGCGCAGCCACAAATCCCTTTGCCATTATTCTACTGGTGCCCTTGGTTGTTGGGCTGGTTTTACTACCCTTACCAGCAGCGACCTTTACCCTCATCGTCAGTACCCTCGCCCAGCTTTTTCAACTAAGTACAGGTGCTCAGATAACCCAACATGGTATGGCTCAACACGCCGCCAATATGGTTTGGGGGTTTATTCTTACCAGCTTTTTACTTGCCGCGGTGATTGGGTATTTTCGTTGGCAATTAAACCAGCAAAATAGTGCCATAAGGCAACTTAGGGAACGGCAACTTCGCAATGAACAATTGCTGGCCATCGGTACCGCTGCCGCACAATTAACCCATGATGCAGCGACCCCCATTCAAACCATTCACCTTTTGCTCGAAGAGTTTGAAGAAACTCAGGATCCCGCATACATAAAAGAAACCAAAGATCAGGTAGAACGACTGACTCGCTTGCTTTCGGCCTGGCGAGACGTCGCCGACGATGTACGTGAATCAAGGATCACCCAATACCACAGCCATGAATTGCTAGATGCATTACGTCATAGTTTAGCGTTGGCACGACCGGAAGCACAAATAAGCTGGCATATTCAAGACGAAAGCAAAATCCTGACGGCCGACAGAACCTTACTGCCCGCCCTCACCAATATCGTAATAAATGCCTGCGAAAACGCATTTAGCGACGGTGATTGTGATTGTACGGTGGAAGTGGCTACAACCAGTACCGCAGATCACTGGGTATTGGTACTTAAAAACCCCGTTGGTAATTTAACGCATACCGCGCTCAATATGTTGGGCACCCAGCTTGTGGAAAGTGACAAGGGCGCAGGCATGGGGGCGGTGCTTAGCAATGCCACCATTGAAAAATTCAAAGGAAGCGTTACGTGGCGCATTGCAGAGGATAGTCCGTTACCCGTGCTGGAAACCACCGTTACATTACCGGTGAGCCCATGACACAGGAAATCATGATTATCGACGACGACGTAAGAATGGCGCAGGTGCTGGCCAGACGGCTTTCACGGGATGGGTTATATCATGTGACCTGCTATGACAGTGCCTCAGCGGCCCTTGCTGATTCCTCCCGCCAGGTCTATGGTATTTTGCTGGATATGATGTTGGGCGATGAAATTGGCCTGGATTATATTGAGCGTTTAAACGCGTATTTTCATCCAACCCACTTAATGGTCATCAGTGGTTATGCCAGCATACCCACCACAGTAAAAGCAATGAAACTTGGGGCCACGGATTATCTCACTAAGCCAGTAAACTCCAGTACCATTATTCAACGTTTAGGTAATAGCGACATCCCCTTAGATGAGGAAGTACTGCGGCCCATGACTCCAGCTCAGGCTGAATGGGAACATATTCAGCGGGTGCTTGATGAACACAAGGGGAATATCTCCGCCACGGCCAAAGCCTTGGGCATTCACCGGCGCACCTTGCAACGCAAATTACAAAAAATGTCGCCTAAGCGAGATGCAGGAAGCGCTACGAATTAGCGCTGTGATTTTTTAACCATTTCACTAGCACGCGATACATATCTTGGGGTGTAAAGGGTTTACTCAAATGGTCATTCATACCACATGCCAAGGCTTTGTTCCGATCTTCCACCATCGCCGCCGCGGTTAGGGCAATGATTGGGGTTTTAAAGCCTTGCTCCCGTATTTTTCGTGCCGCCCGATAGCCGTCCATCACTGGCATCTGAATATCCATTAAAATGAGATCAAAGTGATGTTCATTAATGGCAATGACCGCCAATGCACCATTTTGTGCAAAACTCACTTTCATCCCCAATTGGCGTAAATGCTCTCCCACCACTTCCTGATTAATCTCATTGTCTTCAACCACTAAAACATGGCCACGTAGGGTGCCCGGTTCTACCGCGCTAATACGTTGTTTTTCGTACTGGGCAACTTTGATTTCAGAATCTGGAGGGATCACCATTGGCAAACGAACACAAAACTGACTGCCTTCAGCCACTTTGCTAGTGCAAGAAATACTGCCTCCCATGGCAATGGCAAGACGATGACTGATTGACATTCCCAGCCCCGTACCACCGTACTTTCGACTGGTTGAAGAATCCGCCTGTATAAAAGCATCGAAAATGCCTTTTTGTTGCAACTGTGTCATTCCTATACCGGTATCGGTAACATCAACAACGCAAATACAGTGTTTATCGGTGACCGATTCAAAACGGCATGTCAAACACACACAACCATGGGGGGTAAATTTGATGGCATTACTAAGCAGATTTACCAATATTTGCCGTAATCGAAGTGAGTCGCCTTTTAGCCAGGGTTGGGGTTTTCCTGCAAATTTAAATTGTAACGCAATGCCTTTAGCATCGGCTTGAGCAATAAATAAATCCCGTAATTGACTGATAATGTCAGGCACAGAAAACACCACCGTCTCTAATTCCAGTTTCTGCGCTTCAATCTTGGAAAAATCCAGAATATCATTGATAATTGCTAGAAGAAGTTCACCTGAGTGACTAATTTTCCTGAATTTTTCACTCACACCAGGTTCAGGCTGTTGATTTAAGCCCAGTCGACTTAAACCTAAAATGGCATTAAGGGGCGTGCGGATTTCATGACTCATATTGGCTAAAAATTCGCTCTTGGCTTGATTAGAGCGCTTGGCCTCTTTTACCGCTTCAGCCTGAGCTCGCTCTGATGCCACTAAACGCTCATTGACTTGGGTTAATGCATTGGTACGGCGTTCCACCTGAAACTCAATGTCATCGGTGTGCCCGGCTACAATGATGACAAACCAGCCCAACAAGCCGGCAAATAATACCGCCCCAGCAAGCAACACATGGATCCCCCATGGCTGATAAAGAAATGGATCGCGACTTACCTGCATCAAGATCCAGTGGTGGCCACCTACGGGTATGGTTCGTATTTCAAGCAGTGAAAACACACTTGTATCCAGGATATCTTCAGCGCTTTTGTGTTCACGCCATTGGGATACCAGTTGGGTTATATCTTCGTTGTCGATATTTTCAGCATAAAGCACGGCCTCACTTGCCTGTACATCGGGATCAAACAGTACCACCCCAGTTTGACCAATTACCCGTTTATCGAAGGCGAGCGTTCCTAAATCCTCTAATTTAAGTATGGCCGTAGCATAACCGGCATGACTGGATAAAGGCATTTTTCCTGCTGGTAGTAATACTAAAACGCCTTTTTGTTTTTCATTGCCCTGCACCAAATCTATAGGGCTGGTAGGATATAATTGGTGAGTAAACCAAGCTTGTTCTAATGCCGCTTTGCGTGACGCCTGGGAGTATATATCCAGCCCTAACGCCTTATAGTTTTGCTCAGTGGGCTCAACGTAAGAAACAATGACGTGCAAGGCGTCATTTTCCATGCCCGCAGTCTCAGGCTGCGCAGGAAACTGAGAAAATTTAAATGTAACATCATCATCAAATCCAACGTACTGCGATGCCATTTCCTTTGTATAAGCGGCCAGATTATGGGTATACACCCGTTCATTCCAGGACAATCCGTAAATGGTTTTATTACGTTTTAGCAAGCCTTGGGTATAGGCACGGAACTCCATCGGCGTGATTTGATGCTGAATGCGTACAAACCCCGCCACGCCTTGTAAAACATCAGTGATTTTATCTAACTGCGCGGTCAATGCATTGGCCAAAACATCGGTATTCACCGCTAATTCAAATTTATGTTTATCCTTTTCAGTTGCGGTCATTAAAATACCTAAAATTGCGGTACAAGCCCCGATGGTTACTAAGCATTTAAAAACGAAACTGCCTTTAGGCACCACTGACGACAATGTTTTAGGTAGTAAAACAAGCAGCCAAGGTACAGTAAATACGATACCTATGGCATCTCCCACATACCAACTAACCCAACTATGAAACCAATCACTGTCGGAAATAACATGCTGGGACCAAAGTACAATATTGCTTAGGGTGGCACCGGTAAGACTACTGATTAAGGCACCGAAAATAATAAAGCGAGCAACAAACGTAAGGCGGCTAAAGTTAAGGGGAAGGGAAAGACTTGATAATATGATAATGCGACCAAGGTAGGCTTGAAAAGCCGCAATAACGCCGATAACAACAGAAAGAAGTAGCGTTCCCCCTCCGTCTTCATACTGAAAAGAAATAATATAATTTAACAGCGTTGCACCAACGACAATAGCAGGAAGCGCCAACACGCCTACATACAAGGCGGCGAGAAGTGCAAGCCCTGCAGCGGGCCAGACCACGGCAGCATAGCCCGGCGGTATGGCAACCCATGTGCTCATCAATCCCAACAATAGGTAACTGAGGCTGATAATCAGAAAACCGACGACCTTTACCTTGATGGTCTGTAATTTTACTATTTCAGTCACTGATAACGGCTCTTTATTGGCATGCTTACAACCTGACCTGACAAATCTGTTAAAGACACAATTGATAAGCATAGTCCATGAGGCCTTTTCCTGAGAATAATTATGCATTAGGCGCAAAGTAATGACTTTGTGGGCGAGTTTTTAATTGCTACACTCACTTTTAATTCCCATCGAAAATAATAAAACATCATGCACAATTCCCTTCGTCTAGTCTTCGCATTGGCTATGCTTGTTCTACCCAGTTTTACCTCACTTGCCGCTGATCACCTGCAAGGTGAGTCGGTCAATACCGAGCCTATGTGGCCCGGCGCAACCTATTCGTCTGCCATCCCTAGTATTGAATCCGTGCTGGGGTACCGCATTGGTGAGCGCATTACAACCCATAGCGATATGCTGCGCTATTTTCATGCCCTTGCCAAAGCCGCCCCAGAACAAATAAAGATCGCCTCCTATGGGAAAAGTTGGGAAGGTCGGGAAATGATATATGTGGCTATAGGTGCAAAACAGTACGTCACCCAATTAGATGATTTTTCAAAACACATGAATCAACTGGCGGATCCCCGTATTACCTCATCGAAGGAAGCCCAAAAACTCATTTCCTCACTGCCGTCTTCGGTTTGGTTGGAGTATGGTGTTCACGGCAACGAATTGAGTAGTACCGATGCTGCAATGATGACGGCATATCATTTATTGGCAGCCCAAGGTGATCCGATGGTCAACACCATCCTTGCCAATACCCTGGTGTTTATCGACCCTTTGCAAAATCCCGATGGCCGCACGCGCTTTACCAACTTTTACTACGCTAACGTAGGATTACAAGACAGTGCAGATAGGCTCAGTGTGGAGCAAAATGAACCCTGGCCACGGGGACGCAGCAACCACTATCTGTTTGATATGAATCGGGACTGGCTAGCCATTACCCAGCCAGAAACTGCCGGCCGTATAAAACTGTTAAATCATTTTAAGCCCACTGTGGTCATCGATTTACATGAAATGGGCGGCGACGCCAGTTACTTTTTCGTGCCTTCCGCTAACCCCATAAACCCGCATATGCAACAAGGGCAACTGGAAAACAACACCCTTATTGGTAAAAACAACGCTAAGTATTTCGATCGTTTTGGTTTCGATTATTTTACCCGAGAAGTGTTTGATGCCTTCTATCCTGGTTATGGCGACAGCTGGCCCACGTTTTATGGTGCTTCTGCGGCCACCTATGAAGTCGCCTCCACGCGCGGCATGGTTTTTCGCGACAAAGACGGCAAAATCAACCATTACCGCGATCCGGTACAAAAACATTTTGTGGCGTCCATGGCCACCCTCGAAGCGGCAGCCATTAACCGTGAAAAGATCTTATCAGATTTTCATCAATACCAGATCAACGCCATTGAAGCGGGTAAAAAGGATGAGGAACGCACTTTCATTATTCCAACCCAGCCGGATCGGGCAGGAAGCCATCATCTTGCCACACTCATGGCACAGCATGGTGTGGAAGTCACACAGGCCACAGAAAGCTTTAAAGCCTGCGGCACCCGTTATAACAAAGGCAGCTATATCATAGACACCGCTCAGCCCCGGGGGCTTTACGTAAAAACCACCTTTACCCAACAAGTGGATATGGCCGATGATTTCATTCAAGAACAAGAACGCCGACGGGCACGAAAACTTAATGATCAGATATATGATGTCACCGGCTGGTCCCTTCCTCTTCTTTTTAATATCGAGACCCAATCCTGTAGTAAGCAAGTTAAGGTAGACAGTATCCCAATTACCGCCGATACCCCTCTTAAAGGCTACGTGACCAAAACCGATGCTAAGGTGGCCTACCTAGTGCCTTGGGGCGATAGTGCCGCCGGCCGTTTTCTCACCGGTGCACTAAAAATGGGGATCCAACTAAAGAGTGTTGATGCCGCTATCACACTTGGCAACGGCGCGTCATTTCCAGCGGGGACGTTAGTAATTGAAACCAAAGCCAATACGCCGTCAATACACCAGCAAGTTGCCGCTCTGGCATTGGAAACCGGTGCTATTGTCACCGGTATTGATAGCAGTTGGGTCACCAAAGGGCCTAGTTTCGGCAGTGCCCGCACCGCCACCATGGTTGCGCCCAATATCGCCATTGCTTGGGATGCTCCTACCCGCTCACTAAGCGCAGGCAGTACCCGTTTTATTTTAGAACAACAATTCAATTATCCGGTAACCGCCATTCGCACTGCCTTGCTTGCCACAAGAAACCTCGATCACTATCAGGTAATTATTTTGCCCGATGGCAACTATGCCAGCGCTCTTGGCAAACAGGGCGGGGAAAACTTAAAAGCTTGGGTTGCACAAGGTGGCGTTTTAATTACCCTCGCCAATGCCACCGCTTATGCTGCTTCACCTGAAAGTGGGCTATTAGACACCCAACTTGAATACCAATATGATAAAGACACCCCGTCAACCTCACCACAAGCTAACAGGGATGGCTGGACAAATGGCAGTATCATTGCTGATAAAGCCGCCTTTATTGAGCAGATAGAGGATCACCAAAAAATGCCGGACTATGTGGCTGGTATCCTCGCCAATGTGGAGGTAGATCAAGAGCACTGGCTTACCGCCGGTGTGGATCCACAGGTAACGGCACTGGTAACAGGAAACACCATCTTCGCCCCCATTAAACTTAGTGCGGGTAAAAACCTAGCTTGGTATGAAGGCGAAGATAAACTGCTTGCCTCTGGCTATATTTGGCAAGAAAATCAACAGCAGCTGGCGTATAAACCCTTTATGCTTTATCAGCCAACCGGCAACGGTATGGTCATTGGTTTTACTCAGGATCCCACAAGCCGAGCCTTTCTTAATGGCCTTAATGTCATGTTGTTAAACGCGGTATTTAGAGCTGCTGCACATGCTACGCCCTATCGCTAAGTAACACTTGTGCAGGGCTATCGGCATCCGTAATCTAGCAACCGGCCGCATTAATTCACGGCCGGTTTTACACACGCTGTAGCAAAACCATTAAGGTGTATAGGTAACAATAAACGCACCTCGTAATTCACCCACCTTAAAGCCCGTTGCCTGATCCCCCGGATAAAGCGCCTGAATTCTTTTTGTGACATTTGCACTGATATTGTCACCATGACATGCCATACAAAGCGGTTGCATGACAATGGCACGTAAATAGGTAAACCGTCCTGATTGGGGATCTTGATAGGTCGCTTCAGGGATGTGACTTGGATCTTGAGACAGTTGTCTGGCAAAGTCATGCAAGGTAGTACTCGCCCATGGCTCTGGCTCATTGTCTGGGTTGCGCACCTTAAGACTTGTGCGCCCTACTTCCCAGTTTTCATCACTGATTTGTGCAGCCAATGAGCCGGCAACGTCATGACATACGGTGATCCCGTTTTCAATACCACCTGCCTTAATCGCGTTTTGTAGGGCATTTTTTAAAGTGCCACCAAGGGCCATGGCTTTTGCTCTGGCTTGGTCAATTTTATCATCCGCATCTGCCACTTCCCCGTGAGTATATAGGGGGAAAACCAACATCCCTAATATCATGGCTATTTTGGCTCGCCTTATTCCCGTGATTAACTCCATTCTTCCTCCGGTCGCATTATTAACTATCTACTTCTATCACTTATGCTACACCCATAAATAGTAAGACTTCAGCGTAAGTTTAGTCGCAAAAGTAAAAATGGTTAAAATAAATACACTCCATACTAGTTGCAAATAATAATTATTTGCATTAATATTAATTGGCATTGAGGCATTCCACTCTAGGCCTTAATGATAGGGGTTCTCCTCTACGTAATCGTAGGACTTTTATGCCGGTACTCATCCCGGCTTTTTTTTGTCTCTATTCTGGCTTGTCTGTTATTCACCCTGTCGGCTTTCACATATCCCTATTACAAGACAGAATGCACCCTAAGCGATTGCATAAAAGCATTTTTTTCATAACAATAGTGCCCTCCTTTTGTTAAACACCAGTGAGATGGCCTCTGCCTAAACGGGTGTTAACAACCTACTATGCAAGCGCAGTTTGTTGACGCAGCGATTTTCCCGACAGCGCCAAATTACGACAATGTAAGGTAATAATTAAGAATGGTATCTATGGATAATAGATTTAATCTCGCAGCAACACGTTTTGATCACTGGCTCACCCAGTCTGTATTTGATAAATGGTGTCGTGAAGGGTTTGCAAAAAATGGCGCCGCCATTGAGCGTTTTACTGCTGACGGCGTGGCCGATTGGCAGGCCGATAAACGCATCCGCGTTCAGGCAAGACAAATTTTTTCAATGTGTTACGGCTACAAGCAAGGTTTTTTACCCCAAGGGCCAGAACTCGTTAAAGGTGTAAACGCATACATCGACGCGGTTTGTGGTGATTACCTACCGGGTTATTACCCAATGTCGATAGATGCAAATAACCAAATTAAAAACGGGGAATCGGATCTCTATGATATCGCCTTTTTCTTATTGGCATTCGCTTGGCAATATGATGCATTAGGCGATAAAAGCGCAATTGAGAAAGCTCGTCACCTTACAGATCATTTCGATCAAGCCCTGGGAAGTGCCCACGGCGGTTGGCTGGAAGGGACTTATGCTCATGATGTGCGCAGACAAAACCCACACATGCACTTATTCGAAGCATTTATGCAACTGTACTTGTTCACCAATGATCCCTACTGGAAACAATTTGCAGACAAAATATTTGCCTTGTTTGAAGCCCATTTTTTCGACAAAGAATATGCGGTGATCCGCGAGTATTTCACCACATCTTGGGAAATAAGCCCGGAAAAAGGCCATATCATCGAGCCCGGTCACTTAATGGAATGGGTTTGGTTGCTCAATCGATATGAAGAGATTTCAGGCAAAGATATGTCGGTATATTGTGATGCCCTATATCGCAATGGTAAAAAGTATGGTTTGCCGACAGACGGTAAGTGGTTAGTGGATACCGTGGCACCCGATGGCTCATCGCCGGCCACTACGAGCCGCTGCTGGCCTATGACCGAATGGATTAAAGCGGCCTTAGTGATGGGCGAACGTCATCCCGAAGACACCCAATATCATGATGATGCCATCCGTGCTGTTAATGGGCTTGTTGATGGTTTTCAGCATCCAGCACGAAGCGATCAATATGTGGACAGCATTGATACAAAAGGCAACATCCTCGACCCTCTGATGCCCGCCAGTTCTTTGTATCATTTATCAATGGCCCATTACGAAGTCTCCCGTGCTCTTAAAGCCCAATAAAAAAAGGCTGCCTTCCGGCAGCCTCTTTAATTTGCGTAAGCATTAGAACGCAGTGTTAACCTGTACACTGAATATCTGCGCGGTGGCATGCTCTGTCGCCGTTAATTCAGTGGTAATTGAGCCCAATGTTTCTTCTTGGCTAACATCGGCTTCACGGCCTTTGATGTATACATAAGCCAAATCGATATTGGTCGCGTCAGTTACTTTGTAGGTTGCTCCCACACTAACCCAATGACGATCGGTATCAGGAATACTCAATGAACGGTTCCCAGTACTTACTGCGCCTTCGTCGTAGGCATATCCGGCTCGCAAGGTAAGTTGCGCATCGTATTGATAAGTGACACCACCACTCCAGCGCCAAGTATCTTCAAAGTTTTCTTCTTTTAATAGCAAGGTATAGCCGCTATCAAGATCCGCTTCTAATTTATCGAAGGTACTCCAATCGGTGTAGTTAACACTTCCCTGAACAGACCAGCGGTCATTGAGTTTTTGACTGATAGCAAGTTCAGCAATTGCAGCAAAGTTCAGATCCAGCGAACCACCTTGGTTGTACAATTCATCGACGGAGGGAATAAGCACGCCAAGATCAGACTTGATCTCACCTTCCAGTTCCAGCTGGGTTTCTGCACGGTAGCTCAAGCCAATATTGGTGCTACTTGTCGGTTGCCAAAAGGCACCAATATTCCACCCATAAGCGAGATCATCACCGGACATTTCAACGATAGTCAGATTACTTAGCGCATCATTTCCCATAGCCGTACCAAATGCCTGCGGAATCGATGTACTAATTTTAGCGTCGGCATAGGTAATGTTAAGCCCAAGGCCAAGACTAAATGTATCGGTTACCTTATAAGCAACGGCAGGGTTTACCGTAAATGACATGATTTCAGCTTCATCAGCATAATTTAACGCATTATAGCTATCGCTATAATCAGTAGACAGCCCGTAGCTGGTAAATACGCCAATGCCCCAGGAGAACTTATCGTTAATGGGGGATGTATAAAACAGTGATGGAATGAATGCAGATTCAGCGATATCACTTTCACTGGCATCCAACGATTCAGCAGTGATATTCGTCGTCATTTCACCACGAATATCTACGTCAGGATCAAGATAGCTTAACTGCCCACTAAATTGTGATGTGCGAAACGCTGTGATGGCTGCTGGGTTGCTCGCAAGGATAGTGGCGTTCTCAGGTGTAGCCGCCTGCCCTGCCATGGCACGCCCCAATCCACTAGCGCTGTTTTCATTAACCTGGAATCCTGCTGCAAATACAGAGGAAGAAAATAGACCGGCCATTGTCACTGCCAAAGAAGTACGTACAAATAATCGTTGCTTCATAATAAAACTCGATGATTAAAAATTCGGCCCGCATACTAAATTGATGTGGCCGAAGGTTCAACTTAAATACGTCTAATTGGGTACATTTAGAACAATTAAGAACAATTAACCGCTAAATTAGGTGAATTTTGTTTTTTTTACAGTGAACCGTATGACACTGGCTACCTAGAGAACGCAAAATTACTCCTATGGCGAAAATCAACCAGATAACGTTTTTTAGTGCCCACTTAAACGTAACCCCAATCATTAACTAATTTCGATGCCGTTAGCGTAAAACCTTACCAATAAAACAAAAGTGTATTAACTATTGGTTTTACATTTAAAGGAAAACCCATTAGATTAACAATCTCATTTTAACAATAATTTAACGTTGAGCGTAGATGACAACATGTAAAGAATACGTCAGGACTTCTCCTTGTCGATGCATTTCACTTATCACCGCCTGTGTTCTTAGCGTTACCGCTTGTGGCGGTGGCAGTAGTAATGAATCAGCAATAGACACGCCTACCAACACCACTGAATCTGAGGTGCCGACTGTCTGTGAGAACGAACCATACTCTCTCTCCGTTGTTATAGATGATGACGATGCTGCAACACCATACCCGCCCGAAAACGCCGTAGACGGTGATACGGCTTTGTCATCACGATGGCAAACTACCGACACCGATGCTGTACTCACCGTCGATATGGGTAGCAGCGAGTCTCTCGGTGCAGTTACGATTAAATGGTTTGACGGTGACAAGAAGGTTTACACCTACAGCATAGAGGCATCTACCGATAACGCCCAGTGGGAAGGTCTGATACAAGACGCAGAATCGAGTGGACGGCACAGTGGTTACGAGTTAATTTCCTTACCGACAACACAAGCCAGATACCTACGATTAACCATACACGGCAATGATGCTGACGATGAAAATGGTGTGGTGGAAATACAAGCACACCCATGCGAACAAGCAACGGGCCAGTTTTCCTCCGCCTTCCCCAATGAAGTTGGCATTGAGCTTAATGATTGGTATTTGAGTATTCCCAGCGACGATGACAACAGTGGTACTGCCGATTCCATATCCGAACAAACGCTGGCAAATGGCTACACCAACTCTGAATATTTTTATGCCAGTGATGACGGCGGCATTGTGATGCGCGCGCCTAGCTATGGTTATAAAACCTCTGAAAATACACAATATACCCGGGTTGAATTACGGGAAATGCTACGCCGTGGGGACACGTCAATATCCACCCAAGGGGTGAACAAAAATAACTGGGTCTTTGGCGCTGCACCGTCAAGCGCACAGGAAATGGCCGGTGGCATTGACGGAGATCTCAATGTAACACTGGCCGTTAATCAAGTAACTACCACCGGTGCCGATTATCAGATAGGACGTATTGTTATCGGTCAGATCCACGCCAATGATGATGAGCCTATTCGGCTATATTACCGCAAACTACCAAACAACTCCCTTGGTTCGGTCTATTTCGCCCATGAGAGCCGCATAACAGACGAAAACGGAGACAATATTGAATCCTACGTCGAAATGATTGGTGCAAGAGGCAATAGCATTGATAACCCGGATGATGGCATAGCCCTAAACGAAGAGTTCAGCTACCACATTAATGTCTCGGTGAACCTGTTAACCGTAACCATCAGTCGGGAAGGAAAACCAGACGTTGTGGCCAACGTTGATATGCGGGAAAGTGGCTATGATGATCCAAGCCAATATCAGTATTTTAAAGTGGGCGTATACCACTTAAACAATACCAGCGACCCAACAGAATACGCCCAGGCCACATTCTACGAAATCAGAAACAGCCACACCGGCTATTTATACAGTGAATAAAAAAAGGTGGGAGCATAGCTCCCACCTTTTTAGCACGCGAGTGAGCGATTAATATTTGAAGCTGACGCCAGCGAATAAACGTGGACCATAGTCATTCACTTCACCAAGGTTACCCTGTACAAAGTAATCCTGAGATTTCGGTTCACTAAACAGGTTAATGGCAGAAAGCTTAACTTTTACGTGCTCATTCACTTTATAAGAGGCACGAGCTTCCCATACTCCCGCCGCATCAACGTAACGTAAGCGCGTTCCGTTGCTGGTGTAAGGCTGGAAGTAAGAGCTACGGTATTTGTAGATAACTGCCGTATCAAAATCACCGAACTGATAATATACCTGAGAACTAAACACATGCTTTGAGAAACCAGGTATGGAAGCAGGAGGAATGATCCCTTCGGTAAGCTGGGTCACATTGCCCTCTAAGTCAGTAACGTAGGTATCACCATACAAACTGTCTTCAAACTCATAGTCTGTATCTGCCCAGTTGTAACCCAGTTTTACACCGATACCATTATCCCAGCGATAGGCAATAGAGGTTTCGATACCAAACAAATTACTGCTATCGTCAGTAGTAACAGAGTTTGTGATTGGCAGCGAGTATGTGTCGCCATCAATGACATAGTTTTCCAACACAGTCTGTTGCTGGAAACCACCTTGGAACTGTTTGTAATAAACACCGAAAGCAAAGATGGAATCTTCATTAGGATACCATTCAACGGCTACATCATAGTTCCATGACATCAACGGTTTAGTATCTGGGTTTCCTGAACCGTTTACACCCACAATCAAATCGGCGACTGAGGTTGCCACCACGTCATCGTCTGTACTGAACGTACGACTATAGCCAAGATCTGATGGATCAGCACGAGACATCCCGCGGAAAATACCAGCACGCAACAGAATGTTATCGCTATAATCCATAACAAAGTTAAAACTCGGTAACACTTCGGTATAGCCGCCGCCACCTTCAATGCGCTCCAATGAATCGTTATAGACCAGCGTCAGCGCACCGGTTTCATCTTCAGATATATCAAAGGTGTTTCTAAAACCAATGGAGCTGACATCAGTATCAACAACCCTAATACCAAAATTACCGCGAATAAAGCGCCCAAACATTTCGGTGTCATAGTTCGCCATCAGATATCCGGCGTAGGTGGTTTCGGTTACATCAATGGTACCCGAATTCTCATATTCTACGTCTGGATAAACCACATCAGCACCGTTTGATGCCGCTACAGCACTGGCAAAACAATCATTGTCATAGGTCGCCCAAGAAGAGCTACTACTAACCTCATTACCGCTACTGTCTACCTGAGTCACTAATGGACCGTCTGATACACTTGATAAGAAACTGGTTTCAGGGAAAGCAATTTCACACTCTTCCATCACATCCAACGCAGAGGTAGACGTGGTATCAAGGGTATATTCTGTACGCGACCCATTACCTTGAGAACCACCGTACTGAATAAAACTCAGTTCTGATGCCCGTAATCCACCTTGTATACTAACGAAGACGTCGCCATCGAGTGCATAATCAAAATCGAATCTTGCCGATTTAATGATGTTGTCTCGCACATTCTCATGGTCAATACGTGTTCTTAAGCTGTCGGTGAAATTGGAAATATCCGTGACATCAAAATCCGTCACGGTGAAGCTAGGAATATTATCTCCCATATCCCAGGTAAACCCGACACGCGAAGAAGAGCGGGCTCGGTTAGAGATCTGAAATTCCTCACGGGAGGTTTTTGAGTATGACAAATCGAACATCAAAGTCAGATAATCGGTGGCATAATGCTCAATATTTAATCCGAACCCACGATAATCTTCATCTCTGGAATATTTTTCACCGTTTGATTCGATATAATCTTCACCTTCCCAGTGTAAAATACCGCCCACATCGTTAGTCACCAATGTTGGACCGGTTAAACCGGGTATCGCACGTTTTTGATAAAAACTCAGGTCATGACGGGATTCAGCCTGTGTACGTGTCGATAATTGGGCATCAGCATTAATATCCCAGTTTTCTGATGGCTGGTATTGCACAGCAAAAAACAACGCATCCCGTTCATCTGAGGTTTCATTTTGACGATAACTACGGCTACTTCCTGTCCAAGCATAGGGCGTGCCCGCACTTACCGCTTCACCGGTTTCAGGATCAATAGTGGTGTTATAACCCTGATTAGAACTGGCGTTGTCACCAATCTGATCTTCACAGTCGCCAGCTTCAGATTTATAAAAACCTTCATTCGTCACAGAGGGATCATTTAAACAGGCCCACAATGAAGAACCTGTTGGGCTTGAGCTTCGATATTCCGCTTCTGGCTGACTAATATCCTGACGCTGGAAGCCAACAGAAACACCGAGCGCCTGGCCATTGTCAAACTCGAACTGATCGATGTAACTAATAGTCCCCCGATAGCCAAGATCACCTTGCAAGGAATTATCCACATTGGACTCATCAGGGTTATAGTTCGCTTTGACTTCAGCCTGAAAACTTTGTTTACCATAATCAAGTGGTTGTAGTGTTTCCAGCTCGATGACACCGGCAACACCGCCTTCAATCATCGACGCGTCCTGGGTTTTGTAAATCGCGACTTTTTTCATCAATTCCGATGGGAACTGGGAGAAGTTTACCGAACGGTCACCACTGCCGTTGGTCGCTTCTCGACCATTAATATGGGTTGTACTAAGAAACGGCCCCATACCACGAATGGAGATTTCAGTGGCACCGCCATTTTCACGGTGAGACGCCGCCCCGGTGATAGACTCAAGCGCTTCCCCAATGGACAGCGCTGGTAAATCACCGATATCGTCCGCCGACAAACCATCAACAACCGTTGTGGATTCACGTTTTATTGATATCTGATCTTGAATCGTTTTCCGTGTTCCCACCACGTTAATGATTTCAACGCTATCATCTTCTTGATCGGCAGCTTGCGCGTCTTGGGCTTCCTGCGCATGAAGGGAAAATGCAGTGGTACCAGCCAACCCAGCTAAGACTGCTGCTTTAACCCATTTCGCGGCAGGGTGAAGAGGAAACCGAGGGCGCGAGCATCGCGCACCGTTTAAGGAACTATTGTGTTTTGCATTCAACGACATGTCAAAAGCCTCCATTTACTACTTTAAGTGCACTTGCAGTTCGAGCGAATTGCTTGATGTTATAAAAATTAACCAAATCGATATGAAAACTATTCATCGTCAGCCTCCCATGTGGAGCCTACGCCCACTTCAGTAGCTGAAATAATGTGGAGATCTCTCGCGCCGGCCAACGACTGCGCGCCACTGGCATCGGTTTCAACAAGACCGTTCTCCGCAATAACTAACTCAGGGACTTCCTTACCATTTGCTTCGGGGTCTTGGTCGATGGCACCGTCTGAATCAAACGCACCGTTACCGTTGATATTGCGGATATCAACCCAGTACTCATCTTCCACATCACCAGAGGCATAGCTGTCGCTAAAGCCAAAGTTATTGGAAAAATAGGACTCAGAATGGTTAATCAGGTCACAATCGTACTCAAACGAATGATCGCTGCTGCTGTAACTGTAGGGTAAAAATAGGCCTTCGGTGGCATCATCATCGTCTAACCCATTGGCAATCAAATTGCCGTCAAAGTCGATAACAAAGAAGTTTTTCGTCAGGCTATAAAGCTCTGGTGCATTAATGGCGGTCAGCTCATCACAGTCACCAACCGGCGCGTTAGAGCCAATCTCGGTACTAAATACCACCGGCTGAATGGAGTTAAGCATGGTGTTGTTGGTCACCGTTAACGTCAAATCTCCAGAGCCATCCAATATGGCCTGGTTCCCGTCATTGGGTACGCCGCCATCTGCTTGCGAGAATGGATTTGCAGTAAATACAATGCCGCCAGCTTCTTTATTGGTTGAGCGGATCCCCGCGATGTAATTGTTACTAACGGTATGTCCTAACGGCGTGATCAATACGCCACTGGGTCTGTCTGACGTATCGGCGATATCCGTTGTGCGGATAATAATATTGTCGGTTACCGTATTAAAACCACCATCTTCTAATGAAATACCGCCGTTGGAATCAACAATAGTATTACCATGAATGGTTGCGTAAGAGGTTTGCACCCGCATCAAACGACGGCCAGTAACAAAATTCTCAATGCGGTTGTAACGAACCACAAAATTGCTGGCGTTCGCCGAATCAATGCCCGTGGTACTTCCCACATTTAGCAATAACAAGCTGGATTCACCGTAATTAGGGTTATCGCTATCGCTAAACAAATTGTACTGGATCACATGGTCCGACCCGGATGAAGAAAGTTTAATCACTGAGCCTTTTTCAGCATGATCGCGACCGGTAAAGGTATTTCGTTCTATTAACGCCCCGCTGCCTTTTATCATTAGCCAGTGATAGGTTTCCTGATTGAGTGTTTCTTCGTCACCGTCTATAGTATTTTGGCTGAAGACAAAGTTATCCCCTTCGGAATAAATCACCGCCTCTTCTTCGGTGTCACACACTGAACC
>NZ_JBAHZB010000031.1:0-7898 GCF_036697315.1 Alteromonas sp. 14N.309.X.WAT.G.H12 | reverse complement strand
ACTGAACCCGAATTAGTATCAATAACTTTAAATGTTAGCCCCGGAACCATGGCGCCAGCCACGCCATCGGCAATATGAATACAGGTTTCGCCGGTAATAACGGGCTCGTTGTCTTCCACCGCTCGTAAGGTTATCGCACTGGTTAAACTCAGCTCATCCATATCGGTATAGGTGCCGGTTTGTAAACCAACTACATCACCGTCAGAAAGCCCGCTTAACATGGCATCAACCAATTCGACGCTCGTTGCCGCCACCGAGGTATAAACAATCGTATCAAGGGAATCAGTTACCGTATCGGTAAAGCCATCGTTATCGGTATAGGTAGCAGAAACGGAGATCACGGCACCCGCATAACCGGTAGGAATAAAGGTAGCGCTGTTACTACCTGAAATTTCCACACCATCAGCGAGCCAGGTATAAACCACGTTTTCTTGCTCTACACCGTTATTGTCGGTGATCACCGCGGTAAGCGCGGCGCTTGCAAGGTATGGTTCACTACCACTAATTTCGATAGAGCCGGGTTCATCAACGGCTTCGGCCGACACGGCAATGGTGGCCTCTGCGGTATTCTCTTCAGTAAAGCCATGATCATCGGTATAGGTCACAGTCACTGTTAATACCGAACCAATCCAAGTGGATTCTACAATGTAGGTATCTGACGTGGCGCCTGAAATGGCAACATCATCGGCATACCACTGATAACTAATATCACCACTAACACCGTCTTCATCGGTAATTTCTGCGGTAAGTAAATTGCCAACCGTGGGCGTTCCTGAAATTGTAACCGCCCCTTCTACGTTTTTACGAACGACGGCTTCGGTGCCTTCGGACATTGCCGTTTCATCAAAGCCCCGATCATCAACAAAGCTGACTTCAACGGTAATCACTTTACCAAGTTCATCTTCTGTTACCGTATAGGTAGCCAGATTCGCATCGGCTATGGCCTCACCGTCGGCATACCAGGTATAAGCAATAATGGCGTCATCAGTACCATTTTGATCAGATACCTCGGCACTAAGCTCTTCGCCAACAACGGCGTCACCGGTAATACTGACAGTAGAATCATAGGCGATAGCGGCAACTTCATCGGTAGGGTCGGTAATATGGGATTCGTTGATCCCGCCATCATCGGTATAGCTGGCCTGAGCGGCAATCTGCGTACCAATATAGTCGTCAGTGAGCGTAAATGTGGATTCATTTGCGCCTTCGATAACCGCGTCATCGGCATACCAGTAATATGACACCGTACTGGATATACCGTCGGGATCACTCACCGAAACAGTCAATGTTTCACCAGAGGTAGGAGTTCCTGCCAAACTGATCGACCCCAGTGTATTGGGGTTCTCGTTGTTATCGACATCACAACCGGAAATTGCGGCGGCAATTGCACATAGTGCAAAGATTTTTCTTTTCATTATGGTCTTCCCTTCAAATAACGGTTTTTATTCGCCCCTATGAGATCACACCATAACCAATGGAGACGAATTATTATTACCAATTGTTATTATTATTAAGACAGCTTTGTTAACCTCGCGGTTATATAAACATAAAGAAGTAACATTTTCCACCAATTTTACATGCCTTGATAACATTTATTTCACATAATGGTTTTTTTATTTAATTTTTAGCGAGGTAGAGGGTTCTTACCAATGTAAGGAAGAGGAATGACAGATATGAAATTTGACTGACCAGTGGGCACATAATTGGAAAATTAAAAAGGATAAAAAGAAGGAAATGAAGATGTACTAGGGGAGATAACAAAACGCCAAAGATAGCCTTGGCGTTCTGTTTATGCTGTAAATTCGAACTAGTTAGATGGGTGCATATTGTTTAGATAATAGAAGGTGGCCTGAGCATAATCACCTTTATCACCGCCATTGTTCTGGTTGTATACGCCGGCTTTAAAATACATGTATTGATTGTTTTTATCATAACCACTATCACGCATATCAAGCATACGGGTGATGTTTGCTTTTCCCTGACGAATTAACGTTACATATAAGGTGTTGTCTTCAACGGTAATTTTGTAACTAAACTTTTCGTTAAGGGCTATCCCGCCTTCGGGGTTTTCCAAAGTATGAGATCGAGATCCAACCAGATTGACCCACACATCATCCCCACCATTAATTTCATGAGCAAAATATACCGATCCCTTGTCATTGTTGGGCAGCTTGCGGTAATACAAGCGAATGGGTTCATCGTCAGTAGCATGTATTTGCCCGATGATCACTCGCCCCACTTTCTTTTCATCGCCGGACACCGACACCCTATTTACCGCCAATGTGGCTTCAAGGCTACCTTCTACCGCACCGGCTTTTCGTTTCACCGAACCATGGGCACCGTCAAATACCCAATTGTTCTGTGTAATGCCTTTTGTTTTAATGCGCAGGTTTCCCCGACGCAACATTTCCCTTAGTTCAGTTCGGGCATATTTCGTGTTTTTCGAGGTTTTAGCGCCCACATTAGGCGAAGCGAAAACCATGCCGCCATCCTCTGCCGTATAGAAAAAAGGCTTGAGTTCAAAGCCTCCGCTTAACGGCTTTTCATAGATAATGTCCGCTTTTTTATCTTTATTGATATCGGTGGGTAAGGTTAGGCTCCAGGATAACAAATCAAAATTACTCGCTGGCGCAACGCCCGTCTTAAGGCGGTCTGGATCGCCAAGCAATACGCCATCGGCAAGATCAAGATGAGCTTGGGGTAGGGTTTCTAAGGTAAGTTCGGTTTCGCAGAGTGCCGGAGTCGAAACAAATAAACTCGCGACTAAATAAAAAAAAGGGTGATAATTCGCTCTTCTCACAGGTGGTCACCTCAATTGGTCAACAATATATTTAAAATTGTTTTACCTCATTGAGAGACTCATCACAATCTTTTTTACATCTGAGCAACAATTAAACGGGTACAGGGAGAAAATTGGGACACCTTAGAATTTGCATCAGGTGCCCCTAGATTACCGGTTAGGTTTTATCGAAAGCCTAGGCTTTATCGAGGGCTTGGGACACATCCGCAATAATGTCATCGATGTGTTCAATGCCAACAGAAATTCTGACCAGATCTTCACTCACACCGGCTTTTGCCAGCTCATCCGCATTTAACTGGCGATGGGTCGTTGACGCTGGATGACAAGCCAGTGATTTGGCATCACCGATATTTACTAAGCGCAAAATCATCTGCAATGCATCAATAAAGCGCGTACAGGCTGGTAATCCGCCAGTAATACCAAAGCTTAAGATCCCTGACGCTTTCCCCTTCGTGATTTTCTTACAGGTTGCATTGTATGGGCTATCAGGTAATGCGGCATAATTCACCCATTCTACCTTGGGATGATCATTCAGGTAGGCAGCGAGTTTTTCAGCATTTTCACAGTGCCTTTCCATCCGTAACCCCAGGGTTTCAAGCCCCTGCATGATCTGGAAAGCATTCATCGGCGAAATGGCCGCACCGGTATTTCGCAGTGGTACCACACGACAACGACCAATATAGGCAGCCGCGCCGAGAGCTTCGGTATACACCACATCGTGGTAAGAAGGATCTGGCTCGTTAAGCATTGGGAAGCGTTGTTTATTGGCTACCCAGTCAAACTTACCGGAATCCACAATAGCCCCACCGATTGAAGTACCATGACCACCAATATATTTGGTAAGCGAATGCACCACGATATCTGCGCCCAATTCAAAGGGTCTGCATAAAAACGGCGTTGCTACCGTATTATCCACAATCACAGGAATACCATGTTTATGGGCAATTTCGGCCAATCGAGTAATGTCCACGATATTACCTGCAGGATTACCTATGGATTCACAAAAAATGGCTTTGGTATTTTCATCAATAGCACGCTCAAAGCCTTCAAAATCGTCGTGAGAGACCATTCTGACTTCGATTCCTTGGCGTGGAAAAGAATGAGCAAAAAGATTATACGTACCGCCGTACAGTTGCGTCGTACTCACAATGTTATCACCCATTTGGGCTATACATTGGATGGCATAGGTGATTGCCGACATGCCCGATGATACGGCAAGGGCGCCAACACCGCCTTCCATTGCCGCCACCCGTTTTTCTAACACGTCTGTCGTGGGATTCATAATACGCGTATAGATGTTCCCAGGTACCGCCAAGTTAAATAAGTCTGCTCCATGCTGCGTATCATCGAAGGTATAAGAGGTGGTCTGATAAATAGGTACAGCTGCAGCCTTGGTAGTTTCTTCCGACTTGTATCCTTCGTGCAGTGCAATCGATTCTAATTTCATAATAATTCTCTAAATGATCAACATGAGTAGATCGCCATCTGTCATAACGCTGGCGAGGATCAATGTGCTAGGTACCGACGCCTCTAGGCAAAGGGGTCAGTAACACAGGCAATTGTTTTTAGGATAATTTTTAGCATTATTGATCAAGCACGACGGAAATATCTATGGGTTTCTTACACATTCTGATAACGAAAAGGTATATAAGATACATTTGCGCGCTAACAAACCGCACATTCAATGATTTCGCAACGCATCGATGAGCTCAGCCTTATTCATTTTTGAGCGCCCTTCGATGCCAATGTCTTTTGCCTTTTCATATAAGGCCTGTTTCGTTCTGTTTTCATATTTTTTGCCGTGCCCGCCTTTTTTAGCAGGATGCTGATTATCATTACTTTGCGCATTGGCAATGCGGGCCGCTTTTTCTTTGCTGTAGCCTTTATCTCTTAAGGTTTCGTACATGTCGTCATCTTTTATCTGATTACCATGATCAGTGCTCATAACCTGCTCCTTAGTACCAATTAAATTTAAAACCGTGTCTAAAAAGCTGCAACACCCACGCCATAGTGTGAATCCCCCCTTTTGGTGGGCTTACCACCAAGGCCACATCAATAAACGCTGTGAAAATATTACATCTTTGCTGTAAATCTTAACGGATAGGTGTTCTTGGGGGCGTGAAGTTAAAAATTTACACCAGAAGCAGTAATCCGTTTTCTGGCTAGTCGGTAACAAACTATACCTTTGTCATCTCAGGATCTTCTATGTTCGACCCTACTCAAATCATACTCATGTACTTTATTGTACCGCTCTGGCTGCTTGCCGGATTAGCTGACTGGTTTTGTCATCGGCACAGCCACATCGCTAGTACCGCCGGCTTAAAAGAATCCGCTATCCACCTATTGATGTTTATAGAAGTCGGCATTCCCCTTCTTATGGCACTGTTTCTCGACATAAACGCACTGGTTATTGTTGTTAGTGTCGTGTTGTTTTTTGTTCACGAACTGACTGCACTTTGGGATGTTAGCTATGCCAGCGAAAAACGTCACGTGTCGCCCATTGAACAGCATATACATAGCTTTCTCGAAATGATCCCGCTGATGGCACTTATTTTAATCATCGTCACCCATTGGTCTCAGTTTTTAGCGTTGCTTGCCGTGGGTAGTGAACAAGCATCGTTTTCGCTCGCCCTAAAATCTCCGGCCTTGCCAGGCAGTTATGTAATACTAGTGCTGGTAGCGGTGGGGTTAGTGGCAATTTTGCCTTATGCAGAAGAGTTTTACCGTTGTTATCAAGGGCGCAAAAACACAAGGCGGGATAAAGCTGACAGTGCAAATTAGCGTTCGATAAAGACCCATCCTCGATCCGCACACGTGAGAATCAAGAATGGATCCAGGGTATTCATGTTTGGTTTATTGCGCGGTATCCATGCGGGCGAGGTATTCTTTGCTGCTGTAACCACCGTTGGTAATATATGCACTAATGACACTTGGGTTCGTGCCATGCTGTTCCACAAATTCAATCACCGACATGCCATTACAGGTTAACTTTTCAAGTACATATTCCTTATCAACCCTTGCCTTTTCCATGGCACTTTTCAATTTATACTTACTGCCTGTTGCCGCCGACACGCATATTTCAGACGTGACAGAGTCATCAGCGGCAACGATTTGCGTACCTGCGTTTGCCAACCCTGCGACCCCCAAAGACAAACCAATAGCGACCATAGTACGGGTAAATACTTTCATGATTGTTTCCTTTATCAATTAATGAATAGGTTTAGCGTTACGTTCACAATTGATAAGGCAACCCCAGTGCCAAGTTTAAATTCACAATAAAAACAATAACATAAAAATAAACACTTAAAAAAAATGGCACAGCATTAAAAAAAGACCATGTAAAGTAGTGAAAATAACCAATTAATAGTCATTTTAAAACAGCAGGATGAACTATCTAGGGAGTCTCAGCTTCAGATGCCGTTGTCAGTGACTCTGCTATATCCGATTTGGCCAATATGGCCTCAGGTATATCCTTTTTCACCCGCACGCCCAATTCTTTAAACTGCTCCGCTTGGCGAACCAGATTTCCACTACCGGTTCTAAGGGTTTTCATCGCATCATCATAGGAATCTCTGGCCGAATGAAGTTGCCCGCCCAGTTTTTCCATTTTTTCCAGAAAGCCCCGCAGCTTGTCATACACATGCCCTGCTCTTTCTGCCAGTTCCGCCGCTTTTTTATTTTGTTTTTCAATGGTCCAAATACTTGCCACAGTTTTAAGCGTAGCCAGTAATGTGGTGGGCGTAACAATGACGATGTGCTTGGCAAAAGCCTCTTCAAACATCCCAAAATCGGCTTGAAGGGCTACATTGAAAGCCGGTTCAATGGGTACAAACATAAATACAAAATCCGGCGACTGTAACCCGGTCAACGCTGGGTAATCTTTTTCGTTTAAGGTTTTAACGTGTTGTCTCATCGCCGCTACGTGCTGCTTAAGGGATAGTTCCTGCTGATGACTGGATTCTGCCTGGCAATAGTCTAAAAAGGCATTCAATGACACCTTAGAGTCGATAATCAGGTGCTTTCCTTCAGGCAGCTTAACAATGAAATCCGGGCGCTGATTTTTACCCTCTTCTGTTTTAAAATTCGCTTCTCGCTCGTACTCCTGGCCCTTCATTAACCCGCTGGATTCCAAAATACGTTCCAACTGAATTTCACCCCAGTTACCCTGTAGTTTCTTTTCCCCCTTCAGCGCTTTGGTTAGGTTATCTGCATCATCGGTAATTTTCTGGTTCAATAAACGTAATTGCTTGAGCTCTTCACTGAGCCTACTGCGATGAACCAATTCCTCTCTCTGGGTTTCCTCAACTTTACGTTTAAACTCACCAATTTCAGATTTAAAGGGTGAGAGTATTTTTTCCAGCGATTCTTGATGCTGAGAACGAAAATCCTTACCTTTTTGTTCCAGTACATCACTGGCCAAAGCTTTGAATTCCTGACTCATCATCACTTTAGCGTCTTTTAGATCCTGAACCACCTGGGCGTTGTGTTCAGCTTGCTTGTCTAGTTGTGTTTGCAGCTGCGAGACTTTCTTTTCCTGTTCACGCAATTCGTCAGTTAACGCTTCAATACGCGCTTCTTTGGTTTGTACACTGTGTTTCAGCTCTGAAGTCCTGGCGGTTAACTGCTGGTTGGCTTCCCGTAGGCGAGTAAGCTCGGTTAAAGCGCTCCCTAGTTCATCAATTTTACTTCGGGCTTCTTTGAGTTCTTTTAAGGTATTTAAGTGGGATTTTTCTGACGCTTCATATTCGGTATTGCGTGCCACCAACGTTAACTTGGTTTGTTCCAGTTCACTTTCTTTATCTTCTAACAATTCAATGTGCTGCTGGAATTCACGGATTTGCTGTTGGCTTAATGCCAATGCATTATTGGCGGTGCTAAGCTCTGCGTTTAGCGACTGCATGTTCAACGCGTGTTGTGATTTAAGTGAAAACACCTTGAAAATGGCACCCATAAAGCCCAACGCAGTTACACCGGCAATTGCAACCAAGCAGGTATTGATTAGGTTAATCTCCATTATTCACTTACTCCTTAATGCTGGTACGTGGTGGTGACAGAAATGTCACGATTTACCTTATTGACCACTACTGTATGTCGCTAT
>NZ_JBAHZB010000030.1:33777-35730 GCF_036697315.1 Alteromonas sp. 14N.309.X.WAT.G.H12 | reverse complement strand
AATGCGTGCCTTACCCCTGTGGTACCGACAGCGTGTAGCGGAGAATGCCCGTCGAAAAAGCAAATTAAGTCAACAGGGCTTAAAACCTGAAATTATGGATGTGACTCCCGAAGAAGTGGTCAAGGTCATGACAAAACATCAGGTGCAACGTCTTATTCATGGTCATACCCACCGGCCACAGATCCATATGTTAACGGCCAATGGTAAACCGGCCACCCGCATCGTGCTGGGTGATTGGTATGAACAGGGGTCCGTACTTACAGTCAGTGCAGATGCAGTACATCTGGAAAACCGGCGTTTTAACACTACTACGCCCTAGCCCTTATTTTCCTCTCCGTCGCTAATAGTCTTTCCCCAGTCGTGCTGTCACTACACTGACATAAATCGTTCATTGTGCCTTAACCTAATTGTCACGCAAGTCTTCTAGGGTAAACGATGACCCAGATACGGGAAGTCCACTATGAGACCCGGGAACACGATGTTCACACACCACTTCGTGTTCACCCTTTCCTGATCTGACGGCAAACGGCTACATTTCGCTGGCCAATAACAAGATTAAACTAGGAATACACAAATGAAACTCAACTGGAAAGTGACCGCGAGTGCGTTGGCATTGGCGGTCTCATCTGGCTTGCAGGCTGATATCCTCCCAGCCTATCAAAGCGACAGCGCCTGGTTCACAGACGCCCAAAACAAAATCGAAGAAAAACTGCATATCGCTAATAACTTTAAGGCGAAAAACGTGATCCTGTTTGTCGGTGATGGCATGGGTATTTCCACCCTCACCGCATCCCGTATTCGCAAAGGACAGCTAGCCGGTGAACTGGGTGAGGAAGGCTATTTGGCCTGGGAGCGATTCCCCAATACCGCCTTGGTAAAAACCTATAACGTGGATGCACAAACACCGGATTCTGCCGGTACCATGACAGCCATGATGTCAGGATTAAAAACCGATGTGGGCGTTGTCGGTGTTGATGCAGATATTGAACGGGGTGAATGCGCTACCGTCGCAGGCAATGAAGTGATCACCGCCCTTGAACTAGCAGAAATTAAAGGCCTCGCCACGGGGATTGTATCCACCGCACGCCTTACCCACGCCACCCCTGCAGCAACGTATAGCAAGTCAGCGGATCGTAACTGGGAAGACATTTCCGATATGCCAGAAGAGGCCGTCACCGCAGGTTGTGTAGATATTGCCGACCAGTTAGTCCATTTCGAAGCCTTAGTAGAAGCCCGCTATACCGGCGTAGATGTTGACGGCATTGATGTGGCAATGGGCGGTGGACGCCGTCATTTTCTGCCCAACGATGCCACTTACAACAGTGCCGATGCAGTCAGTGAAATTGAAGGTGACCGCACAGATAGCCGGGATCTCATCGCAGAATGGCAAGACATCTACAGCGAGGGCCAATATGTCTTCGATCAAGCCGGTTTTGATGCCATCGATGCCGACACCACCACTCGTCTTTTTGGCTTATTTAACGAGTCTCACATGCAATATGAAGCGGATCGGGCAAATGATGTGGCCGGCGAACCTTCAATTACGGAAATGACCACCAAAGCCATAGATATTCTCGATAACAACGAGAAAGGCTATTTTCTAATGGTTGAGTCAGGACGCATTGATCATGCCCACCATGCCGGAAATGCGTCTGGAGCGCTTTCAGAAACCCTGGCATTTGAAGCCGCCGTACAAGCCGCTATCGATGCAACTGATGAGTCCGACACCCTTATTTTAGTGACCGCCGATCACGGTCATGTTTTTACCATTGCCGGTTATCCTAAACGTGGTAATCCCATTTTAGGCAAGGTGGTTAATGTTGGCGCAGAAGAGCCAGCTGAAGCTGCCGACGGTATGCCCTACACCACCGTCGGTTACATGAATGGTCTTGGTTTTGCCGATTTAGGAACAGAAACCGATTCAGACGTCATTTACGCACAAGACATCAATGC
>NZ_JBAHZB010000030.1:24675-33767 GCF_036697315.1 Alteromonas sp. 14N.309.X.WAT.G.H12 | reverse complement strand
CGGATGTGGATACCACCACTGCTGGCTATCACCAGGAGACATTGGTGCCCTTGTCATCCGAGTCCCACTCCGGCGAAGACGTTGCCCTTCATGGCATCGGCCCCGGTAGTCAGCTTATTCAAGGTGTTATTGAACAAAGCGTTGTTTTCCATTTGATTAATCAATCCCTCGACCTGCTTGACGAATAAGAAGAGATCATCATGAAAGTTTTTAAAACGAGTTTAATAGCCATGACCCTCGCAGGTCTTACTGCATGCTCTTTAGATGGCAACGATGGCGCAAACGGACAAAACGGTACCAACGGAACCAATAGCCTAACAGTACAAACCGATCTGGCCATGGGCGATGAAAACTGCCCCAATAGTGGCGTACGCCTTGATTCCGGCTTGGATCTAGACAGTGATGGCAGCTTAGCCGACACAGAAGTGACCGCCACCAGTTATGTGTGCGTACCGGCTGTAACACAGGTCGCCTCAGGGGAAATACTAAGCAGCCTTAACAACGACTATTTTGTTGCCGGACAAACTGAAATTCAGTCTGCTAAATCAACCTGGTTAAATGCTACCGGAGTCAGTGAGCACACCTCCGTGGAAGCCGCCGTGGCCTCGGTTAACGGTAAAGCCAAAAATATCATCTTGTTTGTGGGCGATGGTATGGGTGTGTCTACCGTCACCGCAGCACGTATCCTTGACGGTCAAATAAATGGTGGGAACGGCGAAGAAAATCAGCTGAGTTTTGATAAATTCCCCTTTGCTGGATTAGCCAAAACCTATAACGTGGATGCCCAAACACCGGATTCGGCAGGCACCATGACGGCCATTATGAGCGGCGTAAAAACCGACGTGGGCGTGGTGGGTGTAGATGAAGACATTGAACGTGGGGAATGCGACACCACCGAAGGCAATGAATTGGTTACCGCCCTTGAACTGGCCGAACTGGCAGGCAAATCCACGGGCATCATATCAACAGCGCGTATCACCCACGCCACACCGGCAGCAACCTATGCCAAAGCGGCCGATAGAAACTGGGAAGATATCTCAGATATGCCAACCGAGGCCTCGGAGGCCGGCTGTAGCGACATTGCATCGCAACTTATCAGTTTCGAAGAAAATATGGAAAGCCGTTTTGCCGGTGCCGACGTGGATGGCATTGAAGTAGTCATGGGAGGAGGACGCAGACATTTTCTTCCTAACGATCCTGGATATAACAGCCCGGATGCCGTAAGCAGTACCGAAGGTGATCGTACCGATGATCGGGATCTAACTGCCGAATGGATGACCCTGTATCCAAATGGCGTTTATGTTTACGATGAATCAGGCTTCAACGGTATTGATACCGAAACCACTGAGCGGGTATTCGGATTGTTTAATGAATCTCACATGCAGTACGAAGCCGATCGTGAAAACGATATTGCTGGCGAACCGTCCGTTAGTGAAATGACAAAAACCGCAATAGAAATTCTCAACAATAATGACAAGGGTTTCTTTTTGATGGTGGAATCAGGACGTATTGATCATGCCCATCACGCAGGTAATGCCTATAATGCACTGACCGACACCATAGAGATGGCCAATGCGGTTACCGTGGCAGATGAACTGACCGATGATGAAGATACACTTATCATCGTTACCGCTGATCACGGGCACGTATTTACCATTGCTGGTTATCCTAAGCGTGGCAACCCCATTCTCGGCAAGGTGGTTAATGTTGGCGCTGAAGAGCCTGCTACCGCTGCCGACGGTATGCCCTACACCACTGTGGGCTATATGAATGGTCTGGGATTTCAGGATCTGGGAGATGAAACTGATGCCGATGCCAGTTACGCCTATGACATCAACAGTGGTCGACAGGATCTCTCGGATGTTGATACAACCGCGCCCGGTTATCATCAGGAAACACTTATTCCCTTATCATCTGAAACCCATTCTGGGGAAGATGTGGGCATTTATGCCAAAGGGCCTGGCGCTTTTCTTGTAAACAGTACCAACGAGCAAAGTGTTTTATTCCATGTGATGGACTATGCAGGCAACCTTATCGAACAAGCCGAAGCAACGGTGGAATAGCAACAGTTTAAAAAAGGAATACGCCTTGTGTGTATTCCTTTTTTTCTAAGGAATTGGTCATGAAGTACGCAATAATTTTACTCAGTAGTTTACTTACAAGCCCGTTTATTCAAGCTAAAACAGATCATCCCCAAGACGAGGGCAATGTCTGTCAGTCCCAAGGGGCTTGGGTAAAAGCACAATATAGTCTAAAGGCAATGCAAAAAGATCATGTAAAGGGATCCACCCTTACCCTGTGGCGCAAACCCAACGTGGTGGCGCACCAATATCCAGACGCTCACATTACCCAAGTGTGGGAACATGTGCATCAGCGAGTAAAATCCACCCGATTTTTTGATGCCTATTCCCGCGGCATTGAATACCAGCCCGGTGATAAAGTAGACGGCCGCGTTGACAATGATTGGGATTATCGCAATCAATTATTAACCCCAGCATTTTTAGCAACCCTATCGCTGCAAAAAACCACGGGAAGCGGATGCAATCAACAAGCCGTTTACACCAACGGCGCCACGGAAAACGCCATTCAACTGGTCTGGCTGCCCCAATTGCAACTCATTTCTTCGTTGTCTATGGATAACAACGACAAGGAAAAAACCACCTGGACACTCGTGTCCCTTGAGCACAACCAATCAGATATAACGGCCTTTTTTGCCCAACGAAATGGTTACCAAACCACAGATTATGCGGATATTGGCGACGATCATACCGATCCGTTTCTCACTAACATGGTAAATCAGGGGTTCATTGAAGCCGGTGCCAGTGGTTTTTATGATACCGAAGGCCGGGCCATAGGCAGTCACAGCCATCACCATTAAACAGACGATAAAAAATTAGCGACTGCACTTTGGCGTTCAGCTTATCCTGTGCTATATAAACGGTAAGCTGTTGCTTTCATCAAAGGAACATGATGAATGTCTGCCTTTTTTTTCCATGACGCTAATTTTTTATTTACCGCCGCTGTCGGTATCGTACTTTTGCTGTTTTTAATTGAACTGACCAGCATCATTATTGGCACCAGTTTGCTGGGTATTTTTGATGATATACCAGACACTGAAACGGACATTGAAGCCTCATCCAGCTTTTTATCAACACTGGTGAATGGCTTAGCCCTTAACAGAGTACCCATAATGATTTGGTTTATTCTGTTTCTTACCCTTTTTGCCTCATGCGGCTTACTGATAAATGCCTTACACGCACTGTATATAGATGGACGTTATTTTTCCATACTAGAAAGCGTGCCTGTTTCCATGATTGTGGCATTACTTCTTACCGGCCCATCGGCCAAGACACTGGCGAAATTTTTGCCCACTAAAAAGCCCATCGAACTTTGCAACGAAGACTTTATTGGAGTCGTAGCCGAAATCACCATTGGTGTAGCCCGATCTGGTACCCCAGCTGAAGCCAAATTGAGAGATAAATACGGACACCCGCATTACTTGTTGGTTGAACCTTTTGAACCCAATGAAAGCTTCAGCAAAGGCGAAAAAGTGATTTTAGTGAAAAAAAGTTCTCATTCATGGTTAGTGACTCGTTACGCTTAGGACTTGGTGAAAAACCGCCCAACAACATAGTACTGAAAAACACCAACTAAAGTAGCATAAATACCTTGCCAAAGTGGCAAAGATAAACCCCTAGTCTCGCGCGTAGAATACCTTATGGTTAATTAAGCGAGCCGGTGATGAAAGCCAGTAAAAAAATTACTATTGTCATTTCTGGTGTCTATTTACTTGTCAGCATCATTCTTGCTGCCGTGTTTTTCGTGCAAGCTAAACGGGATATAGACGTCGAAACTCAGGCAGCGTTGGCCATGGCCGATGCCCTTATGGCGCAACAATTAACCTTTGATCAAATTAAATCGGTGTTGCAACACAGCCGCCACCTTCACGTAACTGACAATATGCATGCTGTCCCCCCTGATGAGCCCACCGCGCACCAGTACAGTCCTCCCAGTGATCCCAATAAAAAACTGTACATCTATGGTGCCCCGGAAGCGGAGAACGAAGAAATATTCACCACGGTTTATCAGGTATTCGGCATACTTTTATTTTCCTACATACTTACCTTGTTACTCCTGAATATCAGCGTTAGAGAAAAACTAAAACCCCTACGCTCCCTTAGCCTGGCTTTGGATCAAATTGGTGAAGGGCGCTACAAAGTGGACGTGGATCCTGGCGATATTGAAGAGATACGTTCTTTGGTTTCCCACTATCAAACCATGGCTGATTCACTGCACCTGCGTAAACAAAAGGTACAACACCTCCGTGCACGATTAGCCACTTTACAAGAACGCGAACGTCAGGGGTTGGCACGAGAACTTCATGACAATTTAGGCCAACTCATTACCGGAATAAGGGTGCAAAGTTACTTACTCAAACAACAAGCGAATAGCACGGCTTTTGTCCAGCGCACGGCGAGTTTACTCGAACAACAATGCGAAGAGGTGCAAACCGGTATCCGTCAGATCACCCATCAATTATATCCTGTGGCGTTACACCGGGTAGGATTAGTGGTTGCCCTTCAAGACATGCTCAAACGTTGGGCGGAAATCCACGGTATCGCCCTGTCCTGCCATTTCCCCAACACCATTGTAAGCATGTCACCAGAACGTGATATGCATTTGTATCGTATTACCCAAGAAGCTTTAAGCAACATTGTGAAACATGCCCATGCCACCGAAGTCTCGGTGAGTCTGGACGTCAAAGATACCCAGCTTATTTTGACAATAAAAGACAACGGAATTGGAATAGAGCCTAGCGACCCTACTCACCATGATGGCCTAGGTATGGAATCTATGCGCGAACGGGCCAGCCTTATTCGCGCCTCGTTCAACGTTACCAGTAAAAATGGCACCGCCTTGAGTTTATGCGTGCCGTTAACAGAGCAAAAGGAGAGCGACAAAAATGCACATATTACTTGTGGATGATCATGCTGTGGTGCGGCAAGGTTACAGCGCCCTGCTATCGATGATGCTACCCGATGCCACCCTTCATGAAGCGGAAAATGCTCGACAGGCAATGACATGCCTTAATCAACATCCGGTGGATGTCGTCATACTGGATATCAACCTTGAGCAGGCCAGCGGTTTGAACGTGGCGCCGCGCTTGCTGAATCACTGGCCGCGCTTAAAAATCATCTTTTTCAGTATGTTTGAAGAAGCCTCCATTGTGAACCGGGCAATGCATACTGGCGCCTGTGGCTATATCAGCAAACGTTGCAGACCAGAAATCATGCTCGAAGCGGTAAAAGCGGTAATGGCGGGCAAAACTTACATTGAGCACGAATTGGCCATTGATCTTGCCTCTTATGCGTACAATGAGAAAAAGGACATTTTTGATCAACTAACGCGACGGGAATTTGATGTTTTCATGGGCGTGGCCAAAGGACAAAAGCGTTCACGCATTGCTCAGGATCTCAATATTTCTGATAAAACCGTTTCCAATGCCATTACCCAATTAAAAAGTAAATTGCAGGTGAAAACCAGTACCGAACTGGTGCATTTGGCCATCGACAATGGATACCTGAAGATCGCGTCATAATCGGGAATTTCCCCGCTAAAAACCGGGAACAATTCCGTATCGCTAAATAGCAGAGTTTGTCAGACTATCACTAAATCGACAGGTTGCTTGTTCGACCAGCCTTCGGTTCACGTGAGGTTCAACAGCTCACAATTTTTATAGCTAACCCATGAGGTTAGCTTTTTTTTTACCCAAAAAACACATTCCAGAAAGTGGGATACTTTCTCATCATTATTGGGAATTATTCCCCGCTCATGTCGGGCAAAAGTCTATTCTCCCGCCTTCATAAGCCACCCATACTGTTAACACTTCGTAAACAAATAAAAAGGTACAGGTACAGTATGTCTACACTCATTCGCAATACCTCAACAAAAGGTCTGGCTTTATCGCTGCTCGTTTCCAGCATGTTGTCAGCGTCATTTGTCTCAGCCAAAGGGGTAACTTGGGACGATATTGAAAACGATGCAAAGACCCCGGAAGATGTTCTTATGTATGGTATGGGCCCTGAAGCACAGCGCTTTAGTCCACTTGATCAAATAAACAAAGACAATGTTCATACCCTTTCGCCCGCATGGGTAATGAGCTTCGGCGATGAAAAACAACGGGGTCAGGAGTCACAAGCACTGGTCTATGATGGCGTAATTTACGTGACAGCGAGTTATTCCCGTATTTTTGCATTCGATGCCCGCACAGGGAAAAGATTGTGGTCTTATTCTCATCGTCTGCCAGAAGGTATTCGTCCCTGTTGTGATGTGGTCAACCGTGGCGCGGCGATTTTTGGTGATATGGTTTACTTCGGTACCCTGGATGCCGGTATCGTTGCCCTCGACCGCCACACCGGTAAAGTCGTATGGAAAAAACGCTTTGAAGACTACCGGGCGGGTTACACCATGACGGGCGCTCCCACTCTAGTGAAAGATCAGAAAACCGGTAAGGTACTGCTGATCCACGGTTCATCCGGTGATGAATTCGGTGTCGTCGGCAAACTGTTTGCTCGGGATCCCTTAACCGGTGAAGAAATATGGATGCGTCCCTTCGTAGAAGGACACATGGGAAGACTAAACGGAAAAGAAAGTACACCAACGGGAGATAAGAACGCGCCCTCCTGGCCTCGTGACGAAAACGGCGAACTGGTAGAAGCCTGGCATCACGGTGGCGGCGCGCCATGGCAAAGTGCAAGTTTCGATGTGGAAACCAACACCATTATTATTGGTGCCGGTAACCCTGCCCCCTGGAACACCTGGAAACGCACCGCGAAAGGCGATGATCCACGAAACTGGGATAACTTATACACCTCAGGTCAACTCGGCGTAGATCCCAGCACCGGGGAAGTAAAATGGTTCTATCAACATACGCCAAATGATGCCTGGGACTTTTCGGGTAACAACGAACTGGTATTGTTTGAATTCAAAGATAATGGCAAAACCATTAAAGCCACGGGTCATGCGGATCGTAACGGCTTCTTTTACGTCGTAAACCGGGAAAACGGTGATTTTATTAAAGCCTTCCCCTTCGTCGACAATATCTCCTGGGCGACCCACATCGACCCCGATACGGGTCGGCCGGTTGAAGTGGAAGGACAACGTCCTCCATTACCTGAACCCGGTGAAGAAAAAGGAAAGTCCGTTGAAGTCTCGCCACCTTTCTTAGGGGGTAAAAACTGGAACCCTATGGCCTATAGCCAAAACACCGGCTGGTTCTATTTAGGTGCGAATCATTGGAAAGAAGACTACTGGACAGAAGAAGTCGTATACGCCAAAGGCAGTGCTTACCTTGGCCAAGGCTTTAGAATCAAAAAGCAATATGATGATCACGTGGGTATACTCCGGGCCCTTGACCCGGTATCCGGTGAAATTAAATGGTCGCATAAAGAAAAACTGCCTTTATGGGCAGGGGTTCTGGCCACCAAAGGCGGACTCATCTTTACTGGTACAGGTGATGGCTACGTGAAGGCCTTCGATGAAGAAACCGGTGAAGAACTGTGGAAATTCCAAACCGGCTCTGGCGTGGTTTCCTGCCCTATTACCTGGGAACTGGATGGTGAACAATATATCGGTTTAGCATCAGGTTATGGCGGTGCGGTACCACTGTGGGGCGGCGATATGGCGGAGTTAACCAAACCTGTTGCCCAAGGCGGTTCCTTCTGGGTATTTAAACTTCCCAAATTCGACAAATAACCCTTATTTTTCAATAACATAGCGGGGATAAGCCCCGCTTGGAGTTTTCGATGAAATGGCTTTATTCATTTTTAATTTTGTCTGCATCTGCCATGGCAGATATTCTGCCTTTTGAAGATGACAACCCGGTTATTAAAGGTTGTGAACTCAAACCCAAGACCCATTGCGAAAATATCGACCTATCCAATCAAAACCTGTCAAACCTTGATTTGTCCGGCGCCACCTTCGTTAATGTTTCCTTCCACAATACCAACCTTAAACATGCTGATCTTAGCTATGTCACTTTTAAGCGCTGTAACCTTGATAAGGCAGATATGGCAATGGTCAACCTAAATCACAGTGATCTGCGTTCATCCACATTACGCAATACCAACTTAGAAAGTGCCACAGGTTGGGCATTATTTGCCCAGGGCGTCACCTTCGACGGTTCGGTAATGACAGGGGTTAATTTCGATCAAGCGCGATTATCCGGCGCCAAACTCAACAAGGTAAACCTACGTGCCGCCCGCTTAGAAAGAGCCTGGATGATCAAAGCGCAACTGACAGATTCTGATTTAACCAATGCGGATATTCAGGAAGCGAAACTCAACAATGCCAATCTAGCGGGTGCCATACTCACAGGCACACGTATTCATTACGCCACATTCCAAGACACCTTTATGCAAGACTGTCAGGATTGTCCCGTGAATTGGTGACTGATTTTTGCCTGATAAATGTGCCGCTGACGTACAAATTACCCCTTTATTTTAAATGCCAATGAAACGCCTGAACCTTACCAACGTATAAAAAGGTTAGGTTCTCGGTGTTTGCCGCACAGTGTTTTTAAACCATACTTATTCCATCCCCTTCTTTGCCCGTTTTCCCCGTTTAAGTTCGTTAACCTGAAGGAATTCGTTTTTATTACTTTTAAACCTTAATGAAAATGATTACTATTAAGATATAGACATACATTAGGGTCGAGGAAATAGCTGCCGTGTTATCCCACACTAACCGGGTTTTGAATGTAATTTATGATCTCAAGGCCTGTATCCGCCAAGGTGTCTACTCTGATTACAACAGGCTACTCGATGAATACATAGATTACGCACAAGAGGCGGCATTAATGGCAAATACATCCTCAGAAAAGGTACGTATTTTGATTGATTGTGCCTACCTATTATTAGACACAGCCAAAGATCATCGCGTTGCCAACCATTGGCGCCAACAATGTATCGATAAAATCTATCGGCCGCTGTTGACCGCACAGCGTTATGCACTGGTCACAGAAGATGATCGCTACATACGTATGTTTCAGTATCAATATACACGCCTGTTACCACAATTTTTTAACTAAGGAC
>NZ_JBAHZB010000030.1:19744-24665 GCF_036697315.1 Alteromonas sp. 14N.309.X.WAT.G.H12 | reverse complement strand
GGACATTGTAATGACAACCACCAGAACCGAAAAAGACAGCATGGGCACCTTAGAGGTTCCTGCCGACGCACTTTATGGCGCCCAAACCCAGCGTGCCGTGGATAACTTTCCAATGAGTGGGCAGACAATGCCGGAAGCTTTTATTAAAGCGCTGATCACGGTGAAAAAAGCCGCCGCACAAGCCAATGTAAAACTGGAAGTGCTCGACGGCGACATTGGCGAAGCCATAAGCAGTGCCTGTGACAAATTGCTCGACGACAAAGACCTGATGAACCATTTTCCCGTAGATATTTTCCAGACAGGATCAGGTACCAGCACAAACATGAACGCCAATGAAGTAATTGCCCGTACTGCCAGTTTACAATCCGGTATCCCAATTCACCCAAATGATCATGTCAATTATGGCCAAAGCAGCAACGATGTGATCCCCACAACCATTCATGTCAGCGCGGCCATTGCCATAAAACAGCAACTTCTGCCTGCCTTAGGTCATTTGTACACCAGCATCGGCAAGAAAGCCGATACCGTAAAGCAGTTTTGCAAAACCGGCAGAACCCACTTAATGGATGCCATGCCTATCCGTATGGATCAAAGCCTATCGGGTTGGCAGGCTCAAATAGGCCAACAAATCCAGAATATCACCTACTTACAGCCCTCCGTTCAAACCTTGGCACAAGGTGGCACCGCGGTGGGAACGGGCATCAATGCACATCCCGATTTCGCTAACGCCTTCAATCAGGCCCTAACCGCGCTTACCGATATTCCCTTTCAACCCGCAGACAACTTCTTTGCTTTAATTGCCTCTCAGGATACGGCGGTCACCCTTTCAGGCACGCTAAAATCGAGCGCGGTGACCTTTATGAAGATTGCCAATGATTTGCGTTGGATGAATTCAGGGCCCTTAGCAGGCTTAGGTGAAATTGCTCTGCCAGCGTTACAACCTGGCTCTTCCATTATGCCCGGCAAGGTGAACCCCGTGATCCCAGAAGCCGTTACCATGGCTTCAGCCCAGGTTATGGGGAACGATACGGCAATCACCGTGGGGGGACAGTCTGGGAACTTTGAATTAAACGTAATGCTACCTATGATAGCTAGCAACCTGTTAAGCAGTATTACCCTGATAAGCAACAGCGCCAGACTACTGGCGGACAAAGCCATTACCGGGTTTGAGGTACTCAATGAGAATCTTGAAGCCGCGCTACATAAGAACCCCATTCTGGTTACCGCATTAAACCCTATTATTGGCTATAACAATGCCGCTGAAATTGCCAAACGGGCATACAAAGAAAAACGCCCGGTCATTGATGTAGCAGAGCAAATGACGGATTTATCCCGCGCAGAACTGAGCCGCTTACTCGATCCTAAAAAGCTTACAGAAAATCAATAGTTCAGCAAACTACGCGGGCACTGACACTGCCCGCCTATCACCATTAAGGCAAAGCGCCTGCACTTTCCCCCTCCCCTAGTGCCTTAAAAAACATGATTAAACCTGCGGAAACGATATCTTTCTGGGTAAATAATATCGGAACGGTGTAATAAAATTGAAAAGATTACAGTTACTTTAGATTTTAAGATCCCTTGATACTTATAATAGCCTGAACAGTAACAATATTTATTCATATCCCCTACCGATAGGGATCAACTTACTAATATGGATACTTAAAACATGATGCGAGTATTTGCTTGCGTGCTTGGCCTATTTGCAACCCAAGCCCTTGCCCAACCTTTAATTTTTCACCCTGAAATCAGTCCTGATGGCAACAGCATTGCCTTTAGCTATCAGGGAGATATTTGGACAATGGATAGTCAGGGCGGCAATGCTAAGCGTTTAACCATCCATGAGGGCACCGACGACAGCCCCATCTGGTCACCGGATAGCAGTATGTTGGCGTTTAATAGTGATCGTTTTGGCAATGACGATGTGTTTGTTATTCCACGTGAGGGTGGCATTCCAAAGCGATTAACCTTTCATTCTGGGCAAGATCACGTCATGCAGTTTACCGCCGATAAAAAGGTGTTATTCAATACCCGACGCATTTATGCCCAGGTAGAGCGCGAGTGGGAAATCTTCTCAGTTCCTGCCGCCGGAGCCACCACCGAGCAACGTTTTATGGATGCCTTGGGATTTGATGCCCAAGTCTCGCCCGATGGCAGCAAGGTATTGTTTGTGCGCGGCTCTAACCGTATTGAACGAGAAGCCTATCGCGGCCCTGCGAATCGGAATGTATGGTTGTACGATATCCGCAAGCAAAGTTATACCCAAATAACCCAATTTGACGGCAATGACTTTATGCCTAAATGGGTAAACAACCAAAGCTTCTATTTTATTTCTGCACGCTCCGGCAAATACAACGTACACAAGAAAACCTTGGGTGGCAGAATTGAACAAATAACCGATGAACAGGGCTTTGGTGTGTGGCATTACAGTACCACCGCCGATGGCAAAAAACTGGTCTACCAAGCCGGTGATGCCCTTTACACCTTATTACCCGATACGGGGACTAAAGTCGCGTTGCAGATGGAATTAAAAACGGATTTTCGTTTTGATCCTGTGGTAACCAAAAGCACGACCGACAACATTGAACAATATGCCGTATCCCCCAATGAACAACTTACCGCTTATATCATTCGCGGCGATGTGTTTGTTACGCGCAATGATGTTAAAGACGCCCGCAGCGTACGATTAACCCAAGGCGCGTCGCGAGAACGAGACGTCACCTGGCTTAACGATGACACCCTGTTATTTTCTTCTGATCGCTTCGGCCAATATGATTTATTTGCCTTGACCTCGGCAGATGAAAACAACGCCAATATATTTACATCTTTAAAGCATACCACCCATCAGCTTACTAATACGAAAACCGACGAACTCGCCCCTGTGGTCGCCCCGGATCAATCCCATGTGGCGTTTTTACAAGGGCGAGGCAAGCTCATTATCGGGCAGATGACGGCTAAAAATGAATTATCAAACCTAACCACCCTACTTGATGGATGGGATACGCCAAAAGGTCTGACTTGGTCACCGGATAGCCGTTGGCTAGCTTATAGTCTAGCGGATTTAGACTTTAATGAAGAGGTGTATATTCATTCTGCGGATAATTCCCAACCACCAGTGAATATAAGTATGCATCCCAAATCCGACAGCAACCCGGTGTGGAGCCCTGACGGCAGTAAATTAGGTTTTATCTCTCAGCGCAATAATGGCGATGCCGATATCTGGTTTGTGTGGCTGAAAAAAGCGGACTGGCAGCGCTCCCAGGAAGAATGGCGCCGACAAGCCTTTTTAAAGGACGCTCAAGAACAAGCAAAAACGCAAGAGGTGAAAGAAGACGAGGACACCAAAGCCGACGTTACTGTCACTATCGATTTTGATGGTATCTACCAGCGCTTACAACAGGTGACTGCCATTCCATCGAACGAAAACCAGCTTGCTTTTACCCCAGATGGAGAACACCTCTACTTCACCATTGGCGGTGCCGGTCGACAAAATTTCAAAGCCGATAAAAACCTTTATAAGATAAAATGGGATGGCGAGGACAAAGCCACCGTTATCGAAGGAAATAAAGGTGTTGTTGACATGACGCTAGCCCAAGACGGCAAATACCTTTTTGCGCTAACCGAAGGGGGTAAATTAAATCGTGTGGCCCTTAAAGACGATAAAGCGGAAACCTTTAGCGTTAAATCGACCCAGCAAATCAATTATCACGATGAATTAACCCAGCTATTTGACGAAGGCTGGCGTGCACTGAATGCCGGCTTTTATGATCCAAGCTTTCACGGCCAAGATTGGCAAATGTTACGGAACAAATATCGCCCTTTAGCGCTAAAGGCATCGACAAAAGAAGATTTTAAAGCGGTATTTAATCGCATGTTGGGGCAAATCAACGCCAGTCATATGGGCATGTATCGCGGTGATAATCAAAAAGTCACCCAAAAGCAAAAAACGGGCTTATTGGGGATCGCCGGTGAACCGGTGGAAAAGGGCTTTGCCGTAGCTACAGTGTTAGCCAACAGCCCGGCTGATCGTATTGATAGCCAGTTGCTACCCAAAGATGTGATCATGGAAGTGAACCAGCAACCTGTTACAGGTAATAATTTGTATCAATTACTGCAAGATACTGCCAATACTCCAGTATTATTAACGGTATTACGCAATAACCAAACAAAAGAAATTACCATTTGGCCAACGGGATCCTTAAGTGATGAAAATTACGAAGCCTGGGTGGAAGAGCGACGTCAACTCACCGAAAAATATTCTCACGGCCGGTTGGGCTATTTACACATTCGCGGTATGAACTGGACCAGCTTTGAACGCTTTGAGCGGGATCTTATGGCCGCAGGTTATGGCAAAGACGGCATCGTCATTGATGTGCGCTACAATGGCGGAGGCTGGACCACTGACTACCTGATGGAAGTGCTCAATGTGAAGCAATATGCATATACTATCCCTCGCGGTGCCATTGATGATATCCATGGTGATCGCAAGGCGTTTAAAAACCACTATCCTTTCTCTGAGCGTTTGCCTCTTTCTGTGTGGACCAAGCCAACCATTGCCATGAGCAATCAAAACAGTTATTCCAATGCAGAAATCTTCTCCCATGCTTATAAAGCGCTGGGTTTAGGTAAGTTAGTAGGTCGGCCTACCTTTGGTGCGGTGATCAGTACCGGCGCCTACCCACTGGTTGATGGCTCCATAGTACGGATGCCCTATAGAGGTTGGTGGGTAAAAGACACTGACGACAATATGGAAGGCGTACCCGCTCAGCCGGATATTGAGGTGTTTAACCCTCCCGCCTACAAAGCGAAAGGCGTAGATCCTCAACTGCAAAGAGCCGTTAAGGAGCTGCTCACAGAACTGAAGTGATAGAAGGTAATCAGGGTGTGTAAGTGGCCTTACACACCCTGATTACCTTCTATCACT
>NZ_JBAHZB010000030.1:0-19734 GCF_036697315.1 Alteromonas sp. 14N.309.X.WAT.G.H12 | reverse complement strand
CCCTTTTTTATTCCCAGAATTCTCTTTAGACTCCGAGAATAGCCCCTTTTTATCAAATGCTAAGCCACCTTCGGTATGCCACTATGAAACTTAAAGTCATCATCCGGTGATAGAATCAGTTCCGCTTCAACGGCACCAAAAAATTGCACACGATCGGTAATATCACCACCGGCAATTTTTTGTGCCAATGTTAAGTAGTCTTGATAGTGCCTTGCTTCAGAGCGCAGCAGTGAAATATAAAAATCCCCTAAAGACTTGTCTACATGAGGCGCCAATTTGGCAAAACGTTCACAAGAACGGGCTTCGATGTAGGCACCACAAATCAGTTTATCAATCAACGCTTGAGGCTCGTAGGTGCGCACATGACGCAACATGCCTCTGGCATACCGACTGGATCCCACCGACTCATAGGTCAAGCCATAAGACGCCATGATTTCCAATACCTGATAGAAATGGTGGAGTTCTTCTTTAATCAATAACACCATTTTATCGATAAGTTCTTGACCATATGGCGTCCCCGATTTGGGTATCATGGATTTATTGAGTTTTTCGTGATCAGCCAGTTCCTGCCAATTCCCCTGCTTTCGATAAATAAAATCTTCAAACGGCTTTAACCATGCCAGCAATGCATCACCGCTTTCTTTATCCACGGCATATTTACGAATGAGGTACATAGCACTTTGGGCCGCTTTCAATTCACAATTACAGTGATCGATAAGCAATACAGGAAGATGCGCTTTTTTAACCGCCTGTTGTGTCCACGCATCCGGGGTACTGCAATGGATAAAGGCATTAATAGGCGCAAGTAAAGACGCGTATTGTGAAGATTCCATTAAACTCTCTCAATTTTTATGCATAGAATTCATGCATTCATTTTTATTAAGACTTTCTAAACAATTAATAAATATAACGTTTATTCCACAAGGCCAAGGCTGAACATTTTTTAACCAACAAAACAGTTGACGTACCTGCAAACATGATACAAACTCATTGTAAAATAAATGTTAATTATGTTAACAATAGCGTTAGCAATATTGGGCAATGCCCATAGAACAAGGTGTCTTTTATGATTTTAAACCATTTGCTCGGCATTTATACCCGTCCACAAGAAGAATGGCAGGATATTGACGAAAGACGCGAAAGTTACGTCTATCCGCTAAGTCATATTGCTGTGATTGCCCTTATCCCCGCTTTAATCACCTACTATTCTGGTGCACACATAGGCTGGAGCATTGGCGCGGGCGACCTGATAAAATTAACCGAACAAAGTGCCGCTATGCTTGCCGTCGGTATGTATTTTGGTCTCATCATTGGTGTTTTGCTGCTTACCTACATGATACACGAGCTTGCAAATGCCTTCGACGCCTCACCGAATTTTACCCAATCGTTAGATCTTGCGGCTTACACAGCCACCCCCCTCTTTATGACCGGTTTCGCCGGATTGTATCCTGAACTTTGGTTCGTCATGACTGTCGGTCTTGTCGGCTTGGCATACTCAGTTTATCTGTTGTATTCAGGCACACCAATCATGATGCACATTCCCGACGGAAAGGGTTTCATATATGCCAGCTCTGTAGTGACGTGCGGATTGGTATTATTGGCCATTTTAATGGCCAGCACAGTAATTTTATGGAGCATGGGTTTCGGCCCGATTTATGTCCACTGATTACTATCGTTTCACTCCATATCCTTAAGCAAAAGCCGCTCTTTAGAGCGGCTTTTTATAGTGGTAACAAACGAATTAAGCGCCCTTAATCGCTGTCCATATTGTGCATTTCAAGGTTTGAAAGTTCCGCCTGTACTACCGGCGCTTGCTTTGCGGCCTCGCCCCGGGCAATATCAATACGCTCAAGGTAATCTTGGTCGATATCCGCGGTAATATAATTGCCGTCAAACACAGAGGTTTCAAAACGTTCAATTTCAGGGTTCTCTTCTTTCACCGCATTCACAAGATCTTCAATATCTTGGAAAATAAGTCCATCCGCCTGAATCAAATCTGCAATTTGATCGATTTCCCGTCCATAGGCAATAAGCTCATTGGCTGAAGGCATATCAATACCATACACATTAGGGAAACGAATTTCTGGAGCCGCTGACGCAAAATACACTTTCTTCGCCCCAGACTCTCTGGCCATTTCAATAATTTGTCCTGACGTTGTACCCCGTACAATAGAGTCATCCACCAGTAACACATTTTTACCTTTAAATTCTGACGAAATAGCATTGAGCTTACGACGGACAGATTGCTTGCGCATGGTTTGCCCTGGCATGATAAAGGTGCGACCGATATAACGGTTTTTCACAAAGCCTTGTCGGTAAGGTAAATTCAACGTGGTGGCAATTTGTAGCGCCACATCCATGGAGGTTTCTGGAATAGGGATAACAACGTCAATATCCAGATCAGCCCATTCCTTGGCTATTTTTTCACCCAGTTTACGGCCCATGTTCACCCGTGATGCATAAACAGAGATACCATCAATAAAGGAATCAGGTCGCGCAAAATAAACAAATTCAAAAATACATGGTGATGTCGTTGGGGCTTCAGCACACTGTTGGGTATGTAATTCACCTTGCTCGGTAATATACACCGCCTCACCGGGGGCAACGTCACGAATAAAGGTAAAGCCCACGGCATCTAGCGCCACACTTTCAGACGCCACCATGTATTCTTCACCCATTTCGGTGATCCGCTTACCTAATGCCAATGGACGGATCCCGTGAGGGTCACGAAAAGCCACAATACCTTGGCCAATAATGGCAGCCACTACAGCATAAGCACCGCGAATTTTCTTGTGTACCGTCGTTACCACCTTAAAAATATCTTTAGCCGTAACGGTAAGATCCGTGCACTGCTGAAGTTCGTGAGCCAAAATGTTCAACAGCAATTCAGAATCTGAAGACGTGTTAATGTGTCGTCTGGCAATACGAAAGACTTCTTCTTGTAAATCATGGGAATTAGTGAGGTTGCCGTTATGTGCAAAGGCAATACCGAAAGGCGAGTTCACGTAAAAAGGCTGCGCTTCTGCCGAGCTAGAAGTGCCGGCTGTAGGATAGCGACAATGGCCAATGCCCATGGTACCGGACAATCTTTTCATATGCCGTGTGTGGAAAACATCCCGCACCAGGCCATTGCCCTTTCTCAGGTTAAAACGGTTATGATCGATGGTGATGATCCCAGCCGCATCTTGTCCACGATGCTGTAGAACCGTTAATCCATCATACAGCGATTGAGCTACCGGTGTTTTACCAACAATTCCGACAATACCACACATTAGCGTTACCTATATCAAGCGGGTTTTAAAAAACTGGAGCTGTCTTTTACAAACGTAAAAAACCACTCAATAATCACACCGAATTCGGGGATTAATATAGACTGGCTCCACCAGTTAGAGTTTGCAGCTTCAGTAAATGTATCCATGAAAAACAACAAAGCACTGACAATAAGCACACCACGTAATCCGCCGAAAATAGCTCCCAGCGCGCGGTCAGTGCCCGATAGCCCGGAAGCCTGGACTAATTGACCAAGGATATGATTAAACAAGCCACCTAAAATGAGTGTGACTATAAAAAGTACTACAATGGCGGCGCCATTGCGTAATACCGGGTCGTCAATTTGCGTAAAGTACACAGCAAGATCCGCGTGAAACTCACTGGCGATAAACAGTGCGCCAAACCAAACAACGAGGGAGATAGCCTCTTTTACAAAACCACGCATCAGACTGATCAAAGTCGAAGCGATGATAATACCAATAATGGAAAAGTCGACCCAGTTCATTAAGCGTTAATCAGTCCGTCTGTGATTTAAGCACGCATGGTTTGCTGCCCTCTGCGAGATGGCGCGCATTCTAACAGAAGCCCGGAATATTACCAGTAGGTAATGCATCTTCCCCACCCAAGATACTGACAAAGAAGAAAGAAAAAATTGCCATCTCATAGACAGACCCTTTTTACCGAAAATTCCCAGCGAAACCTGATCTTCACTATTTAACCTTAAAGGTGGTTACCTTCCCTTTTAGGCCAGTGACTTCTTGCAAGTGAGGTAACGCTCCTTGCAGTTTTTTCTTATCCATATCCGGACCAACAAAGACCTTCGTCAACGGGCCTGAACGGGTTTCAATGGGACGACTAAAGGCCCGGTATCCGGCTTTTTCTAACTTATCCAACAACTGTTTTACGTTTTTTTCATGCCGGAAACTACCAAGCTGCACCACCCAGCCCGCATCGTCCGACTCAGTAGCCGGTTTGGATACCACAGTCTGACTGGCCAAATCATCTTCCTGTGTGATGGTGACTTCTTTAACCATAGGTTTTGGTACCATTGGTTTTGGTGCCATCGCCACACTGTCATCAACAATCGGCTCTTCGATAACATCTAAGGGACGCTGCGACAAATTCGTTGCCCGCTCTGAGGGAAAGGGCTCAGGATCAACGATAGGCTTTTTAGCAGGCGTTGCAGGCACACTGACGAAAGTATCTTTATTGGACTCTTTTTTACGGTCGAGAAAATCTGGTAAAAAGATCACGGCTAGCGCTACCAGAATTACGGTTCCGACCACACGGTTTTGTAACGCCGAGGTCACTGTTCACTCCTATTGGATACTACTATCTCGATGATACGCTAATACATCCGCCACCGTAAGAAAAGAACCAAATACCAAAATTCGGTCCTGTGTTTGCGCACTCTCTCGCGCGGCAAGATAAGCGTCGGTAACAGAATCATATGTTTGCGCACATTGCTGCTGTTTAGGCTGCAGGTGCTGCTTTAATACTTTACCTGACAAACATCGCGGCCCACTCGTACTGCCAATATACCAGGTTGCTTCAATACAGCCTAATTCATCTAACGTGGCGCTGAGGGACTTATCCACCAGCATACCAACAACAATGTGCAAACGGCCTTGAAGATCTTCACCAATCCATTGACGCATTAATGCACACGCTTGTGGGTTGTGGGCCACATCAACAAACACATCGGGCTGGCTCGCTATTTTTTGTCTGCGACCTGGCACACTAACCGTTTTAATCAGCGCCTGAAGTTTGTCTAAAGACGGCAATAGATCAAGACGGGAAAGCACCGCTAAGGCGGTAGACACATTTTGTACGGGGATCTGCGGCATGGAAAACCTATACCCTGCGCTGCTGGGCTTTTGCCATTCCCACTCATTGTCAGCAGTAAGACGAAAGGTAAAATCCTCCTTTGCCCACCATGCGTCGATATTCTGCTTAGCCACATAGTCAATTAAGGTAGCCGGTGGATCGAGATCTCCCACAACTGCCAAGCCCTGTGGACGCATAATGCCCGCTTTTTCAATGGCAATTTCATCTCGGCTATCACCCAACCAATCCATATGATCAAGGCCAATGGTGGTGATCACCGCAATATCCGCTGCAACAATATTGGTGGCGTCAAGCCTGCCACCTAGCCCTACTTCCAAAATGGCGTAATCCACGTTGGCATCGGTCATCATAAGCATAGCTGCCAGCGTACCAAATTCAAAGTAGGTTAAACTCACCTCACCACGGGCCTGTTCGATGCGTTCAAAAGCGTCACAAAAAACATCATCGGCGGCTTCATTCCCATTAAGACGAACACGCTCGCAATAATTAAGTAAATGGGGAGAAGCATACACACCGGTGGATTTTCCCTGACACAACAAGGCCTGCTCAAGAAATCGGCAGGTCGTTCCCTTGCCATTCGTACCGGCAACGGTGATCACAGTTGTGTTGGAGAAATCTAATGCGAGGTTTTCTGCCACCTGTTGGACTCTGTCCAAGCCTAAATCGATGGTGGAAGGATGGATGGATTCAAGATAAGTTAACCATTGGGCCAGTGACGCTCTCTGCGCTGGCCCTTTGGATTCTGGGAATGTGCTTTTCACTTAATTAGGACGATGTAATTTTTCTAACAAGCCGTGTAATTTATCACGCATTTCCCGACGATCAACAATCATATCGATGGCGCCCTTTTCCACTAGGAATTCACTTCGCTGAAAGCCTTCTGGTAGCGTTTCTCGAACGGTTTGTTCAATAACCCGTGGGCCAGCAAAACCAATTAAGGCTTTGGGCTCTGCCACGTTGATATCACCTAGCATGGCCAAACTGGCTGAAACACCGCCCATGGTAGGATCGGTCAATACCGAAATATAAGGTAATCCTTTGGCACTCATTTTCGCCAGTGCCGCCGAGGTTTTTGCCATCTGCATTAACGACATCAACGCTTCTTGCATACGTGCACCACCGGAAGCAGAGAAACACACCAACGGCATATTATGCTCTAAACAGGCATTCACCGCTGCCACAAATCGTGCACCTACCACAGACGCCATTGAACCGCCCATAAAAGCGAATTCAAAACTGGCCACTACAATCGGCATGCCTTTGAGTTTCCCCTGCATAACAATCAAGGCGTCTTTTTCATTGGTGCTTTTTTGCGCCGCATTAATTCTGTCTTTGTAGCGTTTTGAATCTTTAAATTTAAGAATATCTTGGGGCTCTAAGTCGGCACCCAGTTCTTTTCTATCACCCGCATCAAGAAAGGCATCAATACGCTTACGTGCATTGATACGCATGTGATTGCCACACTTAGGGCACACTTCAAGCAGTTTTTCTAATTCCTGCTTATACAGTACGGCTTGACAGCTTGTGCACTTTGTCCAAATACCTTCAGGTACGTTCCCTTTGGTAGATGTTTGGGTTTTTGGAAGAATCTTTTGAATCCAGCTCATTTTAAGGAAAATCCTTGTTGTCAGTTACCATGCTTCATTCATGTTTATTGGTGCACAGTATTAAAAAGCAATTTAGCCCCGTATTAGACCACAATACAGGATTATGAAAAAAGTAAAACTGGTCTTAGAAGTTTATCCTTCTATCCGTTTCACTGCGGCAAAAACAGTGGACCTAAAGGCCCTTTTGGAATTCCCAACGCCTCTGGATAAGTTACATCCACCAGATACAGTCCATTGGGCTTCGCTGTGGCGGCCGCCTTTGTACGATCTTTGGCCGCCAGTAGCTCACCAATCCAAGAGACAGGTTGTTCTTTACAACCCACTTTTACCAGTGAGCCCACGATGTTTCTCACCATATGATGTAAAAACGCATTTGCGCGGATATCGACAATAACATAGGCGCCAAGGCGGTAAACTTCAATGTGGGTTACATTTCGAAACGGCGTTTTTGACTGGCATAATGACGCCCGAAAGGACGTAAAATCCTGCTCACCTAATAAGGCCTGAGCGGCTTCATGCATAAGATCGGTATCGAGAGTCTGATATACATGGGTCACGCCGCCATGAAGAATAGCAGGCCGTAAAGTGTGGTTGAATATGACATACCGATAACGACGGTGAGTCGCAGAAAAACGGGCATGGAACTCTTTATCTACCGTCTTACACCATTTTACCGCTATAACATCTGGAAGGTTCGCGTTTACGCCCATTGTCCATGCGCGCTCAGGACGGTATTCGTCACAATCAAAATGAACGACCTGACCTGTGGCATGCACACCAGCGTCAGTGCGCCCAGCACACTGCACGTGAATCGTCTGGTTCGCTACTTTAGATAATGCGTCTTCCAGATAAGCCTGAACACTCGGGACTGCTTGCTGACGCTGCCATCCGAAACAGGCCGCACCATCATACTCAATGCCCAAGGCAATTCTCGCCATGTCTTAACCTACCTCATGTAAAAAAATCGGCTAAGTGTAGTCAGTCAATGAAGTAGATGCAACAGCCAAGCTCTACCCTGCCTATTAAGCAAGCTGAGCTAACAAGCTTTCAGCTTCATCCTTTTGTTCATCGCTGCCTTGGGAAACCACTTCATTAAGCAATTCCTTAGCGGCGGGAATATCATCCATTTCGATATACACCCGCGCCAGATCGAGATTTGCCGCCTGACCAGCATCTTTATCAATATCGATAATATCTTCATCATCGGTCACGCCGGTAAAATCTGACAAACTCACATCTAAATCCAACGGCTGTTCATCGGCGGTGGACGGAGGATCCATATCCGAGTCCATGAGGGTTTCTACATCAAGAAAGCCATCATCAACATCGTCCTCTTCCCTTATATCTTGCGCCGTCTCTTGCCCCTCAGCCACTTCGGTGTCATCCGTTGAGGCTGAAGATGCGTCATCGGGATCGGTAAGCAAGGCGTTAAGATCTAAATCCGGATTGCCCAGTGACAATGCTTCAGTTTCTGTTTTTTGCTGTTCGCTGGCGGCTTTATCCACATCTTCTGTAGCATCAAATTCACCTAGCAGTTCGTCAAAGTCCGCTTGTTCCAAATCATCGAGCAACGCATGATCTTCGTTATTACCTTCTGTGAGCCAATCATCCAAGCCCGGCACATCTTCAAGTTCATCAAAGGTATCATTGGCTTTTGCCGGCGTTTCAATACCATCGACTTCCTGCTCCAGATTAAAGTCCTCAATGTCCTCTTCCGCGCTGTCTTGTACCGGCGTCTCACTATCAAGCCCTAACGGTGTATCAATAGCCGTATCGGCAATTGACGGAATATCCTCTATTAGCTGACGATCGAATTCCTCTAAAGCATCGCTTAGCGGATCGGCATCGTCTGCCTGCGTCGCTGGCTCAACCTCTTCCTCAGTGGGAGGGAGTGTGTCTTCTAACGATGCCTCATCTTCCATCAAAAGCGAGGGTACATCGCCTTCATTGTCTCCGTTATCAATCCATTCCGTCTCAAGTTCGGCTAATAAATCCTCCGACAACGCGTCCGTTTCATCGATGATTAAATCGGAATCGAGGGTATTGTCTATGTCTTCGCTAGGTGAGTCATCTTGGCTTTTATCATCCTGAATACCAAATTCAGCAAGCAGTTCATCAGCGAGATCATCTTGATCAATATCACCAGGGTTAGCGTTATTGGCAAGGTCACTTTCCAGCTCTATAAGTAGTTCGTCGGTGAGAGGATCATCTAAGTCGGCTTCGGCGTCCTCCACATCATCGCTAGCTGTAGGCGCATCAGCGGCGGTGTCAGCGTCCGTGACGTCTTCGACGGCATCACTGCCAATGTTTTCGTCAACCTTTACTTCGTTGTATTCGCCATCATTTTGTAAATCCGCAATCAACTCATCAGACAGTGGTTCATTAAATTCATCGGCATTTTCCATATCTTCAATGTCGATTTCATCTAACTCTTCACTTAGCGCTTCGAGATCCTGAATAGCTTGGGGCGACGGGGAGGTTTCTGTGACAATTTCCTCTTCTTCGTCGTCGAGATCACCTAACATATCCGCCATCTGATCCAATTGTTCCATCTCAGAAACTATGGTGTCAGCAAGGCGATCAATAGCCTGATTCTGATCGTTTATTTCCCGGTCGATTTTATCCAGCATTTCATCACTGACAATATCTTCTTCTTCCAGTGCGGCCACTACTTCCGAGGGCTCTTCTTCTAATAGTTCATCGATATCAATTTCTGGCTTTTCTTCCTCTTCCGACGATTCGAAACGAGAGAGAACATCATCCTCGTTTTCTTCTTCCACTGGATCAGCGGGCTGATTTTCAGCCAAAAGTGCATCAATATCATCGTCATCAGCGGCATCAATCGGGTCTGGCTCTGCTTCCAAACTTTCAGTGGTGAGCTCATCGGGCACTTCCACTTCCGACAAATCAATGCCTTCAAGATCAGTGCTGTCATCAGGAAGCGGCTCACCGTCAAAGAGGCTATCTAACTCGTCTTGATTAAGCTGAGATTCCCCATCGTCAAAGGCAAATTCATCATCTGGAACCAGCATGTCATCGTCCAGATCCGTAAAGCTTTCTAATTCATCATCTAACGCTTCTTCCAGTTCATTGGACAACACATCGTCTAACAATTCATCGTCGTTAAACAACTCGTCATCCACGAGTTCCGGTGTATCCTCTAAATTTGGTGAAGCCGATGCCGCAATATCCGCCACAGGTGCAGCTTCAGAGGCAGTAGAAACCGCGGCGACGGGGTTTTCATCTTGTGCTTTTCGTCCCCGGGATAGTAACCAGGTAATTAGCCCACCCACCACTAATAAGGTAATGAGTCCAGAACCTAAGATCAGCATGAAGGGTTGGCTTAGCGTATTCGTTAAAGAGTTTTGCTTTTCCGCGTCACGCTCGGCTTCTTCCTTTAGCATTAAATCCAGCAATTGCCGCTGCAACGCCGTCTGCTCATCCATTTGACTTTGTACATCACTTTCAACTTGCGTGCGTAGCGAGGTAAGATCTTCGTTTACCTGCTCAACCCGAGCGTACAACTTGCGATTTTCATCCAAAATGGTCTGTACATTTTGTAAGGAAGCGGCAAATTGCCGCCGCAATTCGTCAAATTGCGCCGCTTGCTGGCTATCAAGTGCAGTGATCTTATCTTCAATGGCAGACCGTGTACTGAACAGATCTTGCTGATTGACTAACGGTGCGGAGGGTTTGATATTTTCCAGTGAGGCACCGGGACCTTTCGATAGTTCGCTAAAAACCTGTTCATCGTGCAAGGCACGTTGCTTGGCTTTTTCGGCATCAATGCGCGCGGCATAACGCTCCGACGGGAGTTTTAAGATGGCACCGTCGACCAATAAATTCAGATTTTTTTCTTCAAACGCCGTGGGATTTAACTCATAAATGGCCACCATAACCTGATAGACCGACAGGTTTGGGTTCTGCCGATAGCGGCTGGCAATGCGCCAAAGTGTGTCGCTATCATTGATAGGTCCATAAACGTTACCTGAATACTGATCGGTGGCATTTTTCGGGCCCCGTAAGGTGGTTTCGTTATCTTGCGCGTTCAAAGAAGCAGGCGCAGCTAATAAAAGTAGCAGCGTAAGCAGGCCTGTCAATTGCAATTTCATAGCGTTCCTATATGCTCTCAAACGTCTTCCACAGAATATTCAGATACAGTCAACGGCAACGTCAGAAAACCGACAATATTCAGTATGATGCAACCGTAAAATTATGTTATGCAAACTTTACTCCAGTTCGCCTGAATAACACATACAATAACAAAACTATAAACCAGTTAACCTTAACTATCTAGGAAAAGGCATGGCTGAACACTTGCCAGATAGAGAAATTCCCTATCCGGCATAAAAAAGAACACCATTAAGGCGTCAGCTTTGCCACTTAATAGTAATCCCTTAACAACACTTCGGCGATCTGTACCGCATTGGTGGCCGCCCCTTTTCTTATGTTGTCTGACACCACCCACATGTTAAGCCCATTGGGATGAGAAATGTCGTCACGGATCCGGCCCACATGGACCAGATCATTGCCACTGGCAGTCCCCACCTGAGTAGGAAAGTCCTCTTTCGACTCATACACTTTCACCCCGTCAGCTTGTGCCAATAATTGACATACCTGGGCAGCATCCACAGGCATACGGGTTTCAAGATGTATGGCTTCGCCGTGCCCATAAAACACTGGTACTCGCACCGCTGTCGCATTGACCAAAATATCCGCATCACCCAATATTTTTTGAGTTTCCCATACCATTTTCATTTCTTCTTTGGTGTAGTCGTTATCCATAAATTCATCGATTTGCGGAATGCTGTTAAAGGCAATCTGACGACTAAAAACCTCAGGGGTTACCGGCCGTGTATTTAGCAAGCCTGCGGTTTGTTTTGCCAGTTCTTCCATGGCTTTTTTACCGGCGCCGGATACCGACTGGTATGTACACACATTTATACGTTCAATGCCTCCTGCCTGATGGATAGGATGTAACGCCAACACCATCTGAATGGTAGAGCAATTAGGATTCGCAATAATATTTCGGTTTCTAAAATCCACCAAGGCATGAGCGTTAACCTCAGGCACAACCAAGGGAATATCGGGTTCATAGCGAAAATGTGAGGTATTGTCGATCACCACACAGCCTGACTCCGCCGCTAAGGGCGCATAGTGGGCAGACACAGAGCCACCGGCAGAAAAGAAACCAAATTGGACCTGTGACCAATCAAAATCATCGGCATTCAGCACCTCGATATCTTCACCTTTAAACGTAACTGTGCTGCCGGCGCTGCGCTCACTAGCCAGCGGGTAAAGATTACCCACGGGGAACTTTCTTTCTTCCAACAATTCCAAAATAGCCTGCCCCACCAGGCCGGTAGCACCTAATACAGCAATATCGAACGCTTGCGACATAATTTCTTTTTCTCCACTCTCACGCCATGTACTTTGATGGTGTGTTATATAAGTTCCAAGGTAAAACCAAGACGACTAAGCTGGCCGGTGATCCCTTCAGATACAGGGGCCGCTATTCGCAGCACATAAGCACTGCATTCCCGTCGTTGCGGGTAGTTTTTGCGCATGGTTAAAAATCCCTGCGTCGAAGTGTCACGACGAAACAAGGCATCGTCTTTTGTAATATCATAAACCCCCAGCAATAACGAACACAGGGTATCCCAATCCAGTCCATCAACCGTCGGTTTATCCGGCGCAAAACGGGCGGCGGGCGGCTGGGAAAGAAAATCTTCCATGCTCAATGCAACCGGTTTGCCCGTTGCGTGACAAATCTGTTCATAAGCCATTTGTGTACCACGGAGTTTACCTTCCACAGAATGCCCTGCGATATGCGGAGTTGCCAGCCATAAATGGGGCAATAAGGCCTGATTAACCTGCGGTTCGTTGGCAAAAACATCCAACACTGTAGTTGGGCCGTGATTTTTGCTTAGACAGGCGAGCAATGCGTCTTGATCAACCACTTCCCCGCGACAGGCATTAATCAGTATTTGCTTATCTGACATACCTGCCAAGGCATGTTCATCAATAAGATTCACCGTCCTATTTGCTCCCTCATTGACGTATGGCACATGCAATGTAATGACATCACAGGTGAGGATGTCATCCATACCAACAAAATGACGGTGATCGCCCTTTTCCTGTAAAGGTGGATCGCACAGTTTATAAGAAATATTTAATGCTTGTAAGCGCTGGCTAAGGGCAGTACCCACGTGGCCAGCTCCCACAATGCCAACGGTAATACGACTTAAATCCAAACGCTGTTGCAGATGGGCGTTCATCAGCACGCTAATCACATACTCAGCCACCGATACGGCGTTGCATCCGCCAGCGGAGTTAAACGGAATATGACGGGAGGTTAACGCCTTCTTATCTAAATGATTGGTACCGGCAGTGGCCGTGGTAACCAGTTTGAGCTGGTGCGCATCGACCAGTAAATTGGCATCCACACAGGTTGTGGATCTTACCGCTAGATAATCAGCGTGTTGCAGCTGTTCAGGTTTTAATCGAGATCCCTGAAACGGGATGGCCGTGCCTAGGGTTGAAAAATAGGCATCGCCATAAGGAATACTTTCTTCGTAGTAGATACAGGTCATACTGCATGGCTTCCAGACAAGACGAAGCGCGTATAATAGCAGAGCGCATAACGAAAACGAAACGCCCGTCAGAAGATAACTTCAGACGGGCGTCATGATAACGAAACGAACAATAAAGCCGGTGTGCTTTAGCCGTTATAGCGTTGCATCACTAACGTTGCATTTGTACCACCAAAGCCGAAACTGTTCGACATAATGGTATTTAACGTGGCCTCACGGGTGGAGGTTACGATATCAAGCCCTTGCGCGGCTTCATCCAGTGTTTCAATGTTAATGGATGGAGCAATAAAATTGTGCTTCATCATTAACAAACTGTAGATTGCCTCATTAACGCCAGCGGCACCTAATGCGTGGCCGGTAAGCGACTTGGTGGCACTAATGGGTACATTGGTATCACCAAATACTTCTTGAATGGCTTTGAGTTCTTTTACATCACCCACTGGCGTGGATGTGCCGTGAGTATTTACGTAATCGATGCTTCCTTCTACATTTTGCATCGCCATCTTCATGCAACGAATGGCGCCTTCGCCAGAAGGTGCAACCATATCAAAGCCGTCAGAGGTGGCTCCGTATCCCACCACTTCACCATAGATTGTGGCGCCTCTTGCCAAGGCATGTTCCAGTTCTTCCACCACGACCATGCCACCGCCACCAGAGCTAACAAAACCATCACGGCTCGCATCATAAGTACGGGAAGCAAGAGCCGGTGTGTCGTTGAATTTAGAAGAGAGTGCGCCCATGGCATCAAATTGACTGGACAAAGACCAGTGCAATTCTTCTCCGCCACCTGCAAACACCACATCTTGCTTGCCTAACTGAATCAATTCAAGGGCGTTGCCAATGCAATGGGCACTGGTGGCGCAAGCAGAGGCGATGGAGTAGTTCACCCCCTTAATTTTAAACGGTGTGGCCAAACACGCCGAAACCGTGGAAGCCATGCATCGAGGAACCATATACGGCCCCATACGCTTGACCCCTTTCTCTCGCAGGATATCAGCGGAAAGTACCTGGTTCATTGAGCTGGCGCCACCTGAACCGGCAATGATGCCTGTACGTTCATTGGAAACATCCGACTCTTCCAAACCAGAATCCGCAATGGCCTGCTGCATAGCAACATAGGCATACGCGGCAGCATCGCCCATAAAACGCATGGCCTTACGATCGATGTGTTCCGTTAAATCTATATCGACATTACCCCAAACTTGGCTACGCAACCCCATTTCTGCGAATTGTTCAGAAAATGTAATACCCGATTTGCCGGCTTTTAGTGAAGCCAGAACGTCGTCCTGATTGACACCGATACTGGAAACAATACCCATACCGGTAATAACTGCTCTTCTCATAATCTACCCTTTAATTTGATGGGGCATATGGTAACGATTTTCATCAATAAAGTGGTCTGCTCTTTTTTATGCACTAAACCACTTACATCATTTCGCCTACAACATACCTGTTTTCTGCCCGTAACGAGTTTAGTAACGGTTTATGCTCTATGAGCGATGAAATTTTCATCTATCACCACAGCGTTAGCTTTGCTCACTGTAACATGCAAGGTATGATCACCCAATATTTAGCTAACCGACAATAGAATCTTGAAAACCCAACGCGCGCAAATACATTTTAATGACAACGGAACCCCTGTTGCAGACCATTTTGACGATATTTATTTTTCCATTGATAATGGTATTGAAGAAACGAAACATGTATTTTTAGCTGGTAACGACCTGCCCCAGCGTTGGCTCAGTCACACCCAACCGTCTTTTGTTATCGCCGAAACCGGTTTTGGTAGTGGATTAAATTGTCTAGTGGCGATGGCCGCTTTTGTTCAGTTTAGAAACGAAAATCCCGCCCATACCCTTAAAAATGTGTATCTACTTTCCACAGAAAAATATACCCTGAGTACCACAGATCTACAACAGACATTACGGGTATTTCCCTCCTTAAGACCTTACGTTACCCAGTTGGTTCAGCAATATCCACTTTCTCTTGATGGCTGCCACCGACTTCACTTTACCGCCGCCCATACCACCTTAGATCTCTGGTTAGGTGATGTACATACCCTGCTTCCTCAGTGGCATTCACCTGCAACTGGACTCATCGACGCCTGGTTTTTAGATGGCTTTGCCCCCAGTAAAAATCCAGAAATGTGGACAGATAAATTGTTTACGCAAATGGCACGCCTGTCAAAAAATTCCACCACATTTGGCACCTTTACCGCCGCAGGCGTGGTTAAACGAGGGTTAAAAGCCGCTGGCTTTACAATTGAAAAACGAAAAGGGTTTGGTCGCAAACGGGATATGCTAACAGGTCAATATACTGGAGAAAGGCGTTCTGAAGCCGCACCTCCTTATGCCCGTTTTAATGGCCATAGGCTAACCTCAAAAAGTCGCATTGGTATTGTGGGTGGTGGCCTTGCCGCAGCAACCGTTGCCCATGTTTTGGCCAGAAACGGTTTCACCTCGACCTTGCTGTGCGCCGACAACGCCCTTGCCACTGGCGCTTCGGGAAACCCCCAAGGCGGCGTCTACCCACAATTGCACAGTGAAGCCAGTTACCCCAGTCAAATCCAGGCGTTAGGTTTTGCCTATGCTCGGCGATTTTACGATACCCTAACCAGGCCGTTTGATCACCAATGGTGTGGTGTGTTGCAATTAGGCTTTTCTCCTGAAGTGGTTTGCCGGCAGGAAAAGCTGCTTGAAAATGCCGTGTGGCCCGATAGCCTCATCACCGGTGTGGACTCCGAGGAAGCCTCAAATATTGCCGGTGTAACACTTCCCTTTGGAGGCTTATTCATTCCCTTAGGTGGGTGGCTTTCACCACCCCAACTGGTCAGAGCCTTACTCGATGAGTACAAAGGCTACACCACGATCCAATTGAATAGCCGGGTAACCCATATTGAGGAAAACGAACAACAGGTGACATGTCGCATCAACGACCAACATCACGAATTTGATTATCTGATAATGTGCACCGGGGCAGATGCAACGAAAGTGGATGTCATGCAAGCCCTTCCTCTGCGGCCGGTACGAGGGCAAGTTGAAGCCATCCCCACGCAAGCTCCCATTGATAAGCTAAAAACCGTGCTGTGCCACAAAGGCTATATGACTCCTGTGACACAAGGCCGTCATGCGCTGGGCTCCACCTACGGTAAAAACGATTTGGCCTGTGATATTCGAGAGCAAGACACCAAGGCTAATTTAGCCATCCACCAAAAAGCACTACAGCACGGCGATTGGATCAATTCGTTACATCACGATGGCAACGCAAGAGCCTCAATACGCTTGGCACTTCCCGATCATCAGCCCGCCGTTGGGCAGTTGCTTAGTCAAAAAACACTTCAACAGCATTATCAAGGTTTAGCCCAAGGTAAATCCCTGGAGCGCCAACCATTGCCCCCGGCAAACCGATTATTCACCCTTACCGGCTTAGGCTCGCGAGGGCTTGTTAGTGCGCCATTATTGGCCGAGGTACTATTAGCGCAACTTACCCATACTCCCATGCCACTGCCCAATCATCTGTTGCAGGCAGTGTCCCCCTCGCGGTTTGTTATAAGAGATCTCATCAGAAAAAGTGGGATGCCAGATTAGCGGTGGCCTCTGGCCTTAAAAGTCCTTGTCATTGCCGAGGCAGACTCGCTCGTTACCGAGGCAGGTTCGCTCGTTGCCTCAGTATGATTTAGTTGCGTTACCATAAACGCCGGTATCAGTAATGTGGTGCTGGCCACCACTTGATTATTTGCCGTTGACACAATCCGTGCATTGACCCGCACCCCTCGAGGCTCTTCAATTAACGTCCCGGTTAAGATGTGATCCATGGCCAATTTCTGTGGTTTACGTTGGACACTGCGACGCATCGCCAGATCCCCCTTTGGCGTCACGGTAATATCACCGGCCATTTTAAAATCGACCACGCCAAGGCCATAGCTTTGAATTTCCGTTATCAATAGTTCAGAGAGTTGATTCCCCAATACCGTGGTGTCCCGTAACGAAGCATTTAAGCGCACGAAACTCGCCACACCGATAAGATCGTCGGGCTCTATTTCATTAGCATTGTTCATTAATTGCATGGCAATTTGTGAAGCATAATCCACCAGTGCCTTGTGCGTATGATCGGGTTGATAACCACTCACTAAGGGATCATGCCAGGCGCGAAGTTCCTCATCGGCGTTAGCATAGAGTTTGTCTCGTGCATCAGGTTGATACACCAAGCCATTTTTTAGCTCTTTTTTGTTAGTGGCATTGCTCTTAGTGGCTACCGGCGCGATTTTTGGGGGTGATGGTTTGGTGTTTTTTTGTTCCGTCATCCCGTGATGTTGGTCATCAAACGCGCTACAGGCTGATAACGTTAAGGCACAAAAAACACTTACCATGACATTTAACTGGCTTGTCTTTTTCAAAATTTATCCCCGCGTTATTTTAACACCGTCACGAAAGCCATTTTTACCATTGCTATTACTCGGTATCAACGCATCAACCACGTAAAATGGAATCAGCAATTGGGCGCTAGCCACCACAGCGCGGCTTTCTATCCCCAAAATTCTGGCATTAACAAGCACACCACCTTGATGTTTGGCCATGGTGCCGGTAAGAACGTAATCGATGGGCAAACTACTGTTAAGATCGAGGTAATCCCGACTAAGTAAAAAGTCACCTTCACTGGTTACACGAATATAATCCGTAGCTTTATAGTCAACCACGGGAATACGGTATTTGTGGAGTTCATGCATAAAGGACTCGGCCATCTGGTGACCGAGTAAATTGGTGTGCTGTAAGTCGGAGTCCAGCATGGCAAAATCGGTCACGGCCACTGGGGTCTTATTTGACACATATTCCATGTTGGAGACGAGGTCCTGGGTCAGATTTTTTACATAATCGCCCACATGTTTATTGAGCGGTCGGCCCTGATACGTGCCCTGCATACTGCTATAAATCGGCGGTTGTCCCAACGCGCCAAAGCTGTCAGCCTCATCGTCATTCATAGGAACGGCCTGCACCCGGTCTTCTGCCCGCACGTCGATCACGTTGAGTACCCGCTCTTGTTCTTTATCGCTACTATTGGCAGCGCTAGCCTGTTCGTCTTTGTGCGTCGCGCAACCCGTTAATACCAATATTGCCATTGTGGTTACCGCTAGCTGACTTCCTGCGCCCATGACCTTAACCCTCATCTTCAATTCTGTACAAACGACCATTGCGGGTCGTGACTTTTTCTTCTTTCCAGAACAACCCAGCGGGGAAAAACCGAGTTGCGGCTGCCACTATTTCTTTTGTTTTCGCATTAATCACACGGGCATTAACCATGGCGCCTGCCTGCTGTCTAACGATCGTTCCGGTGATAAAAAAATCAATGCGTTCCATGTCTGACAATTTATCAACATCCCGTGTAAGTACACGATCTGCATAGTCTCCCATTACTATATCGCCTGTTAACTTAAACTCTTGAGCGCTAAATCCCCGTTTGGTGGCTTCTGTGATCATTCCTTCTTCTAATTGATGGCCTAACATCATAAGAGGATCCTGATCCTGAGGGTTATATTTCATGGTATCTACCGGGACAAACCCCACCACAGCATACTTGGCGTGACTGGCGGGGTGTAAACCGGAAAACAACTCATTAGCAAGAATATAGGTGTGATATTCCACATTCCCTAATGCCGGCAATGCCATATTTTCTTCTTTCAATGTCACATCAGATTCACTGGCACAACCTGCCATAAAAAGACAGCTAATGGCAGACAGACACATGATAGGCGTGAAGATTACGTGACGAAGATTCATAGGTTCCACCTGGATCTTTTAATAAGAAGAGTTTAGTCCATGGTATGGCAAAATTCATACCATGTATTATTTGATTAGAAGCCGTGGGATTAGGCGAGGATAAATGACAGTTCTGCTGCAAACAGCGGCAATCCTCTGCCCCTGCTTGCCGCTTTTACGACTAAATTGACGTCAGTAACTGCTGCCACAAGGCGAGGACTTTTTTCTGATCGGCTTGTTCTAGTTCATAATTGGCAAAGGCCGCTTCAAGGCTGCCCATCATAGCTTCATTTAAAGTTGTTAACGACGCGCCTTCGGTCATTTCCTGTTGACGAGCAAGCACCGCAAAGTGCCCCTGAAGGTAGCTGGCAATAAATAAATCATCGTCACTACCATGATCCACCACACTATCGAGCTGAGCCTCGATTTTTGCAACATTTTCAATAAACTCAGTAGGCGCTGCGGCAGGGTAATGCATAAGAATGTCTCCGTTAATTTAAATTTTTACTGTGCGGGGTGCAGCACTTTGTCACGATAACCGGTGATAACTGAAAAATATCCGCCCATGGCTTTATCGAGTTCACTATCTCCTGTATCGAGGCGAAGTGGTCGTCCTTCAAGGCTTTTTAACTTATTTTTTGTCGCCACAATAAGAATATTTTC